>CAVKUW010000124.1:0-19171 GCA_963659815.1 Butyricicoccaceae bacterium | reverse complement strand
TCAGGAAGAAATCGAGCAATTAAAAAAGCAGCTATAAGCGGCTGCAAGTCAGATATCAAAAAAGAGGGCAAGCTGCCCTCTTTTTTCATCTACCACAGATCTGCCCGATCCCGGATGGAATCTGCTTCTGTAATTGGTCGGATCACCTTACATGGATTTCCAACCGCCAGTGAATACGGTGGAATATCCTTCGTCACGACGCTGCCTGCACCGATCACACAGCCTTCGCCAATTGTCACGCCACCGGTCACAACGACATTGCTTGCGAGCCAGCAGTTATCTCCGATCGTGATCGGCTTTGCGTACTCATCATCGTATGCCGTACCATCTGGCTTGAACTTGATGTTGCGCTCCTGATGGCGGAACGGATGCATCGGTGTCACCAGAGATACATTTGGTCCGATAAACACGTTGTTCCCGATGTGTACCGGGCAGGTATCCAACACCGTAAAATTAAAATTGGCAAATGTATTTTCACCAATCGTTGTAAATGCCCCATAATCAAAATAGATTGGTCCCTGCAAATACACGCCCTTCGCACAGTCTGGAATCAGATCGTGTAGCATCTGCTCGCGTGCTTCCTCCTCCGTATCTGCGGTCTGGTTATAGGTCTGACACAGCTTGTGTGCCTTTGTACGGATGGCAAGAAGCGTCTCATCGGATGGATCGTAGATCTTACCTGCCAGCATTTTTTCCTGTTCTGTCATAATGTTTTTCCTCCTGTGTTTTACAATTCATTATTTGTATCTAATTGCCTGTTCATTGACCAGTCTGTCACATAATCATTTACATCATGGTAATATACAATTATGCAAAAAAACAATCTTTGATTCATGTGTTTTTTAACATTCATTTTACTTTTTCTGTGTTATAGGGTATAGTAGGTTTTGGTTTTTATTAAAATAAGAAGAGAGAGAGAATTTTTATGAACAAACGAGAGTCTTTTACGAACCGTCTCGGTTTTATCCTTGCCTGCATCGGTTCTGCTGTCGGCATGGGCAATATCTGGATGTTCCCGACACGTGTATCGCTGTACGGAGGTGGTTCTTACCTTATTCCGTATTTTATCTTTGTTGTGCTGATCGCATCCACCGGTGTGATCGGGGAAATGAGCTTCGGACGTGGCACGAAGTCCGGTCCGATCGACGCCTTTGGTGCTGCCTGTGAATCCCGCGGCAAACGCAAGGTCGGTGAAACACTTGGTTTTATCCCAGTGCTTGGGTCCCTTGCGATGGCGATCGGTTATACCGTCGTTATGGGATGGATCTTAAAGTATATGATTGGAACTTTTACCGGAAGCACGCTGGCACCGGACAGTATCGACTCGTTCGCCGCATCGTTCGGTGGAATGGCTTCCGCATTTGGTAACAACCTGTGGCAGATCATTGCACTTGTAGTTGCAGTTGTGATCCTGATGTTCGGCGTTGGAAACGGTATCGAGAAAGCAAATAAGATCATGATGCCGGTATTCTTCCTGCTGTTTTTGATCCTTGCGATCTACACGGCATGCCAGCCGGGTGCGATCGACGGATATAAATACATCTTCCGTGTCGAGCCTTCTGCTCTGGCAAAACCGGAGACATGGATCTTCGCTTTGGGACAGGCATTTTTCTCCCTGTCTGTTGCCGGAAACGGAACCCTGATCTATGGTTCGTATCTGCCGGATAACGAGGATATCCCTGCTTCCGCAGCTCGAGTTGCCTTGTTCGACACGATCGCAGCGATGCTTGCTGCACTTGTTATTATCCCGGCAATGGCTACGACCGGAGCACAGCTTGACCAAGGTGGTCCAGGACTAATGTTTATCTTCCTGCCTAGCTTATTTAAGTCTATGCCGGGCGGACGCATCGTGGCGATCATCTTCTTCGTAGCAGTCTTCTTCGCAGGGCTTTCGTCTCTGCTGAACCTATACGAAGCGCCAATCGCAACGGTACAGGAAAAGCTTCACTTAAACCGTAAGCTCTCCTGCCTTGTCATCGGTGTGATCGGTGTGATTGTATCGATCTGTATTCAGGGAATCGTATCCGACTGGATGGATATTCTGTCCATCTACATCTGCCCGCTTGGTGCAGGTCTCGCCGGTATCATGTTCTTCTGGGTATATGGTAAGAACTATGTGGAGGAGCAGGTCAACCTTGGTCGGGGCAAAAAATTTACAGACAAGTATGTACCTATCTGTAAATATCTGTACTGCCCGATCTGTATCCTTGTACTGATCCTTGGTATCGCACTAGGTGGAATCGGTTAATTATTCTACTTTTGTTCCTAATTCCATCGTAGCATCTACAAGACGGCAATACTGCACCTGCGGATTGTCGTCTTCTGTATATGTTTCAAATACCCCCTGCACAACGACTGATGTATTCTCAGCGGGGTATTCATCCGGATACACGTGGGAACCATCGCCCCACACAAACTCCAATCCCTGCGCACAGCATGCCGTTGCATCCTGTATCACACAATAATGATAATATTTTGCGGTTGGTTCATAATATGCTGCATAATAATCTCCCATGATTCGAAATGTCTTTCCACGATAACTGTCCGGATCGATCATAAGCTGATACACCGTCGCATATACCATGCTCTTACTCATAGTTGTTAAATCATAATCTACACCTGTCTCTGTCTGACCGCCTGTTTCCGTTGATATTTCCGTTTCCATTCCGCTCGTAGCTTCCGTTGTTGTAACCGTCTCAGTTGTTGCTTCGGTCGTTATCTCTTCTGTTGCAGCTTCTACTTCCGTTTTTCCTTCTGACATTACCTGTTCTGTTGTCTGCTCTGGGATTACGGATTCTGTCGTAACAATCAAATTCGTCCGGTTATTATCTCCACAACCACTCAGCAATCCAAGTATCAATACAAGGCACGCTGCATATGGCAGCTTATGGATACCTGCTTTTCCCCCTGCATTCCCAATTCCACATGCAAGCAGAAATGCTATCAGATCCATCATTACGATTGTTGATCCAACCGGTGTTCCGGCGAGTATCGATACGAAGATTCCCGCACAGGCACACACAACAGAAATTCCAACCGAACAGATTGTAACACCTCGGAAATTGCGGAATATCCGCATCGCAGAAAGCGCCGGAAATATTACAAGTGCAGAGATCAAAAGCGATCCAACCAGATTCATTGCAAGCACGATCACAACGGCAATCAAAATAGCGAGCAATGTATTGTACAGATTCGTATTCATTCCTGTTGCTTTCGCAAACGTCTCATCAAATGTAACAGAAAATATCTTATTATAAAACATCACAAATGCAACAACGACCACCACTGACAGAATCGCACATAATCGAACCTGTTCGATCGTCAAAGTCAGGATTGACGTGGAACCAAACAGAGTACTACACACATCGCCCGAAACATTTGGACCTGTGCTAAATACATTCATCAGAAGATATCCTATCGCCAGTGAACTCACAGAGATCATCGCAATTGCCGCATCACCCTTGATTTTTGTGTTCTGCCCTGTCCGCAGTAACAACACCGCACAAACAACTGTAACTGGTAAAATCAAGTACATATTATTGCTCAATTTCATAACCGAAGCAACTGCCATTGCGCCAAATGCGACATGCGACAGTCCATCCCCAATATAGGAAAACCGCTTCAATACAAGCGTAACTCCAAGCAGAGACGAACAAAGCGCAATCAAGACACCAACAATCAACGCATACCAGACAAATGGATACTGAAAATAAAACTGTAATTTTTCTATCAAAGTCCTGCACCTCCACTCATCTGCATATACGTCCTTCCAATCTCGCTTTTCAGATACGCTTCTCTGGTTCCAAAGAAGCATTCCGCACCAATATGCAATATATGACTGCCATAACGGACTGCAGCCGCTATATCATGGGATACCATCACAATCGTAATATGTTCTTCCCGATTGAGCTGCCAGATGAGCTGATACATGTCTGACGTACCTGCCGGATCAAGTCCTGCTACCGGCTCATCCAGAATCAGAATTTTCCCCGTTGCACATAATGCTCTGGCTAACAATATCCGTTGCTGCTGTCCTCCGGACAACTCCCGGAAACATCGTTTTGCCAGATAGGCAATCTTCATTTTCTCCATCATCTTTTCTGCCAGTTTCTTTTCCTGCCTGCTATAAAACGGACGCATCCCGCAATGACTCTGGCATCCCGAACGTACGATTTCTGATACCGACGCAGGGAAATCTCTCTGAACCTCTGTCTGCTGCGGCAGATACCCCACCTCACGGGTGGAGATGCCTTCTCCGAAGGCAATCTCCCCGCTGAGTGGTTGCTGCAACTGCAGAAGTGTACGCATCAGTGTAGATTTACCTGAACCATTTTCACCAACGATACATACATAATCCCCTGCGTTCACAGAGAAATTCAGATTGCGCAGAATTGCTTTTCCATCATATCCAAGGCTGACGTTTTCACAAACTATCTGAGCCATCTTTTCATTTCCTCCTACTGCAGTGCCTGTTTCAAAACCTCAAGGTTATTTTCCATTGTTGAAAGATACGTTGTACCGGACTTCACATCCTGTGACGTCGTTGACTGCATGGAATCCATCGCCAGAATCTGCTGATTTTTATTCTCTGTATTATCAACGACTGTCTTCGCAATTTTCTGATCGGATTTTTCCATCGTCATGACTGTGTGCAATCCAAGTTCATCTGTCTTCCCTGCAAGGAATGTAATCGTTTCAAAGCTTGCTTCTGTTTCAGCTGAACATCCAACAAAAGCGGCATAATAGCTGATTCCGTAGTCATCAACCAGATAACGGAACGGAAAACGATCTGCGAACAGAAGTGTTTTCACAGTGCTGTTATCAACAACATTCTGATACCTGCTATCCAGATCCTGTAATTGGGCAAGATAGCTGTTACGGTTCTTTCCGTATATTTCCTTATTTTCCGGATCAATCTCAGATAACTGCTTTTCGATTTCTTTACATTCCAGTTCCGCATTTCTTAACGACAACCAGACATGCTCATCATATTCCACTTCTTCCTCTTCTGCATCTTCGCCAGAATGTGCCTCTTCATGCTCCTCTTCCGCCTGCATGCCTTCGACAACTTCCTCTTCTTTTGCATTTTCTCCCATGACATCCATCAGATTAATCACACGCTGATTTTCATTTCTGGATTCTTTTAATGCGTCTTCCACCCATGCATCAGATTCACCGCCAACATAGATAAACAAGTCACATTCCGAGATCTTCAATATATCTTCCGCTGTTGGCTGGTAGCTATGCAAATCTGTGCCGTTATCCAAAAGCATGGTAAGCTCCACATTTTCTATCTCATCGCCAAGAATCGCTTTCACCCAGTCATACTCCGGGAAAATCGTAGTTACAATCTTCAGCTTCTTATCATCGTTGTGTGACGCCTTACCAGAACAAGCCGAAAAAGCAAACACACACATTGCTGCCACGAGAAAAAGTGCAATCATTCTATTCAATTTTTTCATGATAAAAACCTCCATTATTTACACTTAGTATCTAAATTTAAGCGCAAAAAACACAGGGTATGTCTGTGCACACCCTATGCTGGTCTTCATCAATTATTCATCCGTACCTTCTGGGTAATCAGGGAATTCTTCAAGAGAGTTGTAAATTCCCCGGCAATCAGACCGACTGCCATGATTAATATCGTCAGAGATACCACCAATTCCGCAAAGCCATCTTCAAGCGTCTTTAACGCCTGTTCAGCCTGATGCATACAGGCACAGATCGGACAATCCTGATCCACGCAATGATGATTCTGCTCCTTTGTTACATAGAAAAGAGAGAAAAAGGTCACTACTACAAATACAACACTTACCAACAGCGCAAGCTTCTTTCTATTTTTCATAGCGGCTGATCTCCTTTCTACAATTCTGTTAATTGCTGTTATTCCTGCACATATAACATGCGCTTAACACATACTATCTTCTGACTATTCATTTTTTAGCATAAGATGGGGGATTTGTCAAATCCATATATCGGTATTCCCCCATCTATAATCTTCATCACTCTGCTTCCATCGCAAGCTCAGTCTGTCTTGTGAGTTCCGCATCACTGATAATTGTAATTCGTCCCTCGTCGTACTGTTCCTGTACCCAGTCATAGACGCGGCGTACCAATGAAGATTTCTTACCGACGGGTTCCAGTCCCTTCTTCTTGCGGTACTGGTTGATCCAGTAGCCGACACCGGCAATGCCGGATGTACTGTTGACCGAAACCTTTGGTGGGCGGTCAAGCAGCGTGTCGGTATCAAAAATGCTATAAATCTCATGGTTTTTGAGCATGCCATCGGCATGGATACCGGCTCTTGTCAGGTTGAAGTTCTCGCCGACAAATGGTGTCATCGGTGGAATGTCATACCCCGTTTCTTTGCTGATATAGTCTGCAATCTCTGTAATTACTTTCGTATTCATCCCATTTAAGTTTCCGCGCAGGGACGCATATTCAAATACCATCGCTTCGAGTGGTACGTTTCCGGTACGCTCCCCGATACCAAGCAGCGAACAGTTCACGGCACTTGCGCCGTACATCCATGCGGTTGTTGCATTTACGACACCCTTGTAGAAATCGTTATGGCCATGCCACTCCAGCATCTCAGACGGCACACCGGAATAATGCTGCAAGCCGTAGATGATACCGGACACGCTTCGTGGCAGCGATGCTCCCGGATATGGCACGCCAAAGCCCATCGTGTCACAGGCACGGATCTTGATCGGTACGCCGCTTTGCTCGGACATTTCCATCAGGCGGTTTGCAAAGGGTACAACAAATCCATAGAAATCTGCACGCGTAATATCTTCGAAATGGCACCGTGGGCAGAGTCCTGCTTCGATACAGTCTGACACGATCCCAAGATATTTGTCTAACGCCTGCTTTCTTGTCAGCCCCATCTTGTGGAAGATATGATAATCCGAACAGCTCACAAGCACGCCCGTCTCCTTGACACCGATCGATTTCACCATCTCGAAATCTTTCTTGTTCGCACGAATCCATGTCGTGATCTCCGGGAACTCATAACCTAACTCCATACATTTTTCGAGTGCCTTGCGGTCCTTCTCCGAATACACAAAGAACTCAGTCTGGCGAATCATGCCATTTGGTCCGCCAAGCTCATGCAAGAGCTTGTAGATATGCACCATCTGCTCCATCGTATACGGTGCGCGTGACTGCTGTCCGTCACGAAATGTTGTATCCGTGATGAAGATATCCTCCGGCATATTCTCAGGCACCCGGCGATAGTTAAATGCAATCTTCGGCGTCTCCGTATACGGGAACATCTCACGGAAAAGCTCCGGAGATTCCACGTCCTGTAACTGATAGCTGTATGGGTCCTGTTCCAATTTGTTTGTCTTGTTACTTAGTCTGATTTCCTGCATATGCCGTCCTCCATCCTTCGGATGTTTCATCCAATTTTGTTGCACTCATTATAAACACATGCTATATTATATGTAAAATAGATAATTTTGATAGTAATAATCGAATTCACGAATAATAGGAGATTTTTATGGATATCGAAGCATTAAATACGTTCCTGACACTTGCCAATACGAAGAACTATACGCGCACTGCTGCGCAGCTTTTTGTCGCCCAGTCTACCGTGACAAACCGTATCCACGAACTGGAAAAAGAGTTGAATATTGCACTGTTCACGCGCAACAACCGCAGCGTAGAGCTGACTGTGGAAGGGGAACAGTTCAAGGACTATGCAGAGAAGGTCATCACACTGACAAATGCGTCGCTCTCCAAGATCAGTTCCTTACACAAATACGAAAACCACCTGCGCATCGGCTGCTCTGATTCGATCTACGAAGGACATCCGGCACCGATCATCTTAGAGCATCGAAGACAATTTCCAAACGATGCCCTGAAGATCACGATTGGTCTTTCCAACCTTCTTATGGAGCAGCTACAGAACGATATTTTCGATGTGATCTTCACCTATCTTCCTATGAAAAAATCATCCTATCACTGCGAGGTTTACAAGCAGGATAAGATGATTTTAGTGACTGATTATTATAATACGATGTATGCACGCGGCATCACGAAGCAGGCGTTGATTGCCGAAAATTATCTGATGTGCAACTTCGCCCTGCAGAATGTCGGACAGTTCATACGAAATCTATTTCCGCGCTATCACCAGTTTTCATTGGAAATCGATGACTGTTCCAAGATCATTCCTTTTTTGCTTGGCTCGGAAAGCTACACGTTCCTGCCCGCGGATACCGCGCGTCCATTCTTAGAGACAGGCAAGCTCCGCGTTATTCCTCTGCTGGACTTGGAAACACCGGTCATCAACAGCTACATGATCTGCAAGAACAGTAAGCGGGAACTGTGTCAGTCGATTTTTATGTAATCACAGGTCACCACGCGCCAGCGTGATGACATGCGCACGCATCAGCATACTTCATTATACCATGTCGCCTGACGACTCCATATAGTTTTTGTATATTCCCCATTATTGTGGTATTTTCCCTTTTTTATCATATTTGCCCCAATGCACATTGATTGAATACAAGCTTTTATGATAGAATAGTAAAATATATTAAATTAGACAGGTATGGTACATTTATGAAAAAAGAACAAACTCGAACATCGTTCAAAAGCCGCTGGGGATTTATTCTTGCATCGGTCGGTTCCGCAGTCGGCATGGCAAATGTCTGGGGATTTCCAAATAAAATGGGAAGCAATGGCGGTGGCGCCTTTCTTCTCATCTATTTATTGTTTATATTTTTGTTCAGCTACGTCGGACTTCCGGCGGAGTTCGCAATCGGTCGCTGGTCGCACACAGGGACGCTCGGTTCCTATGAAAATGCATGGCGTTCACGAAATGAAAAAATTGCGCCTGTCGGACGTGCACTTGGCTGGCTACCACTCGCGGGTTCCCTTTGCATCGCGATTGGCTATTCCATCATCGTCGCCTATGTGTTGAAAGCATTTGTTGATTCTGCATCCGGTCTTTTGATGCAGGTCAATACTTCTGAATGGTTCAAATCGTTCTCCATGACGAATTTCTCGGTTGTACCATTCCATATTATTGTTATCATTGGTACTTTGCTTACATTATTGCTTGGTGCCAGCAGCATCGAGAAGAGCAACAAGATCATGATGCCGCTTTTCTTCCTGATCTTCGTCGTACTTGCCGTGCGCGTGGCTCTGCTGCCTGGTTCTGCAAGTGGATATGAATTCATGTTTATTCCAAGATGGGAAGCATTGAAAGATCCGACTGTCTGGATCACTGCAATGGGTCAGGCATTCTTCTCCCTGTCTGTGACCGGAAGTGGTATGATCGCGTATGGCTCCTACCTCGACCGAAAAGAAGATGTCATCGCGGTTTCAAGACACACTGCCATTTTCGATACGATTGCTGCCTTAGTTGCCGCGCTCGTTATTATTCCGGCATGTTTTTCCTATGGTGTGAACGTTGACGCGGGACCAAGCCTGCTCTTTATCACATTGCCATCCATCTTACAGGATATTCAGCTTGGACAGATTTTCGCAATCATCCTGTACGCGGCAATGATTTTTGCTGGTGTGAGTTCCCTGCAGAACATGTTCGAAGCTGTTGCTGAATCCCTTCTGCACCGCTTTCCGAAGCTGCGTCGTACCATCGCACTCGGCATTATCTGTGTGATCTGCCTTGGTGCCGGAATCGGCATGGAAGCTATTACCCGCTGGGGTACATGGATGGATCTTGTCTCCATCTACATCATCCCAATTGGCGCAACGCTTGGTGCACTTTCATGGTTCTGGATCATGAAGAAAGAAGATTTGTTCGCAGCAATTAACGAAGGCGGCAAGAAACCACGCGGAAAGCTGTGGTATTTCCTTGGACGATACCTGTATGTGCCAATCGCGATTATTCTGTGTGTGATTGCTCTTGCGATGAAAGTCGCGTTTTAAGTGAGTCTGGCAGGCACAATTTCTGCATGAGAACTTATTGCATAAAAACGGATGATTGAACAATGTCAACCATCCGTTTTTTTATTTCAACCAGCTTACGCCATGCCATTGGCTGTTTTGTATTTGTAGATCATCTCCGCATGGTTCTGCTCTTCGATCTGGATATCTGCCAGCAGCTTCCTAAGCGCGGTATTCGCAAATGCAAACACATCGGTATTGTATTCGCCGGACACTAGCTTCTCTGTTCCGATACAATCTGTCGCAAGAAATGCATCATGCTGCTTGTCCTCGGAATTATCCAATGTACCATACGTCACCTTTGGCTCATAGTCTTTGCCCTGCGTGTCGTTGCAATCACATGCCGGCACCGTACCATCTAAGACCTGCTGTAACGTATCATAATGCTTCTGCTCTTCCTTCTGAATCGTCTCAAACAGACTTTTCAACTCTGGATCTTTCGCCTGTGCAGCGTATTTTCCATACTTTTCCACGCAGCTCTGCTCCTGTGTCTGTAAATCCTGAATCAGGGTACGTTCTTTTTCTTTTAATTCCATTGCTTTGACTCCTTTGATTTCGTCTTATTATTATCGCAATGGTATTATTGACAGATATGTTTTGTTTTATGCCATTCTCTGCATCAGACTACAAAACAAGCTGAAATCCATAACAATTTTTAGCGAATCCATAATGTTCGTAAAAGCCATGTGCCTCCACGCGTGGCAGACCAGAATCCAATATCAATGCTTTACAATCTTTCTCTTTTGATTTTTCTTTTACATAATCCAATAAAAACGTTCCATACCCTTTTCCACGATCTTCTTCATTCGTGATCAGACTTGCCACATAACAGGTACACCCCGTCATCCAAAATGTTTCAATATAGCTTCCATGACATAATCCATGATAATTTCCTGCCTCATCTAACGCAAAAAACACAAAACTATTTTCATCTGCAAGCACTTTCTCGTAGACCTCTTTTGTTTCTTCATAGTCATATGTGTTAAATGTCCAAAGCTTCTCAAAATAAGAAAATGCAATATCATAATCTTCAATTGTTGCAACTTTTATCCGCATAAGCAATCACACCCCTCTTTCACTGATATTTTCCCTAACTTATATCATCTTCCAAGGATATGCAACAGACATTCTGCAGAATCTTCCAAATAAAAATATAAAGACGCTTTCGTTTTTATATTTAATCAAAAGCGCCTTTATTCGTTCTTTTGTAATTAGAAATTGCCGCCGTTCCAGCCCCAGTTTGCAACCGCCTGATATTTCACATAGACATGATCCGGCGCAATTCCAAGCACATCCTCAAATATCTTGCAGATCTCGCCAGTCAGCTTGGAGAACGCGGACGGATTCTCGCTTCCGTACACACTTACCTCCACCATCGCCATCGGCTGATCCTTTGATCCTCGGAAATACAACTTATACTCTGGCTCAAAGCCAACCATAAGCCAGCTCTCTGACTTTCCCGGAATGGCTGTGATTGCCTGTCCCAGTCTTAACTTAATTTCCTGCTCCTGTGCATCCGTTAATGCTACACTAATTTTTGAATTGATAAATGGCATTTGCTTGTCCTCCTCTTATTCGTCCTCATCCGGTATTCCCGTATGAAGAAATTCGTTCCACTTCTTATTGATTTCTTCCAGTTCCTTCTTCTCCATGATGCGGTTCCGATCATCCAGAATCGCCAGCATCTCATCCGCCACATCCTCCAATCTTGGATTCGAATACCGATACAGATATCCCATCATCCGTGTTGCCGTAAAATCTGTATTCAGATTCTTCGTCACAATGTCCGCAAATTCCTCTGGGTATCCAAGACGAAGCATGATGTTATAAAGTTGTATGCTTTGTGGAGATTTTGGTTTCATTGTATGTTATAGTCCTTTCCGTACTTTGTCAATCAATGTGATATCCGCTGGTAGCCAGGCTACACTGTCAAGCGAATCCCTATCTAGCCATTTAGCGGCTTCATGCTCTTTTAATACCAGATCTCCCTTCAAGACTTCACACCAGAAACAGTCCATTGACAAATGAAAAGAAGGATAATCATACTCAATTGTGTCAATCAATTCTCCTACCTGAATTTCAGAATCTAATTCTTCTTCAATTTCTCGAGCCAAAGCCTGTTGTGGTGTCTCCCCTTCTTCAATCTTTCCACCGGGGAACTCCCAACCGCCTTTCATCTCTCCATATCCACGTTGCGTAACAAATATTTTATCTCCGTGGCGTATGACCGCTGCCACAACTCTCACTTTTTTCATACATTCTCCTTTATTCTTTCTCTGTATATATATCGCTCTGCAAATACCGAAGCAGTTCCTCCCTAACCGGATGATGCATCTTCGTCCGAATCTTTACTATATCGCGTTCTTTGCCTTTATTGTCCTTCTTCTTTGCAGCTTTCTTCTCCATAATATCAAATTGACCCATATAATAGAAATTTGTCTCTGCATCACTTTTTTTCACAAATAAATGCTTTCGTTTTGCATTACACACATCTTTCACATATGAACTCTCTATACCCCGACCAATCTGTGTATCCCATCGAAATATCATATTATCCTCAAATGCATCCGCATAATCAGGCTTTCCATCAACATAATACTTCTCTTCACTCACCTTTTTCTTATGATACGTCACAAAGATAAAAACATCCTCACCTATTCGTTTCATTCCATACATTGTAGATGATAAATCTTTTCCACAATTCATCAAGAAACTCACATCTCGTCTAGAATACTTCTCATATAGAACAAATGGTGTGCCATCCACTGTTGTATATTTGTCAGAATATCGTTTTAATCCCACTGAAATAATATCATCTACCTGCTTAGAAAATTCCGAATGGCGTAATCTCTTCCTAAACTCATACGACAAACACGCACTCTTTTTTAATGAGTTATCACCATCAGCTAACACAATCAAATCCATATCACTATATTTTTTATATTCATCATCCTTACTCACAAATCGTCCTTGCAATACATCAATCGCATTATAAAATGACTTATCATCAATTGGAAACCAATATTTTACTTCAAAATCCTTACGAAATTCTCCAATGTTCAAATTTCCTGTATGAATTTCCCTTCTCAGAATCTCTAGCTCATATGGACGTACCCCACTTAATATTGTCTTAGACAAATATTCCAATATTGTTTTTTCTTTTTCTGCTACCTTCCCGACATATAGCTCTTTTTCCATGTATTCTATAAAATTCTGGTAAGTCTTATATTCCTTAATAATTACAAGGGGATCAATCTCACCATTCTCATAAAAATCAAATAAATACGGTTCCCGACCTAACCGATTTTTTAACGAACTATAGCTCTCTTTTATTATTGACCTTATCCCCTTAATCTTATCAATAGAAGCAAATATCTTCTGTTTGGCTATTTCATCAAAATGAATAGTCGAACCACCTGGTATTATATTATTGCCACTAATAACATATTTTCGAATATTATCCGCGTTATATGTTCGATCACCAGAAAGTGCAATAGGAATCATAAAGTTGTTCTTATAATTTCCAATAAAATCTAAGATTACAACAAACTCTTTTCCTTCCGCCTTCCGAAGGCCTCTACCCAGCTGCTGAATAAATACAATTGGAGATTGTGTTGGTCGAAGCATAATAACCTGATTCACCTCAACAATATCCACACCTTCATTCAGAATTTCAACCGAAAAAATATAATCAAGAGGTTCTTCTTCCGAATCGCATTCATTCATTGCAAGGCGTTCAAATGCGTGCTGCCGTTCTTCCTCTGTTGCTGTTCCATTTAATGCAAGTGTTTTATATCGCTTCCCTGTCTCTGGATTAATCACTTGATTAAATTTATTTGACAGTTCCTCAGACTCATCAATCCGACTACAGAATATAAGCCCTTTTACACGCTCTCCGCTATAACCATAGAAATTCGCTTGTTCTACGATGTGTTGCACACGTTCATCACTAGTTAAATTATTAAAATCTCGATCTCCAATCTTCGCCTTTGCAAGTTGTTTTTCATCCAACGTCGAAATATCACTTATTCCAAAATAATGAAATGTACAAAGCATATCTTCTTCCATTGCTTGCTGCAAACGGATCTCATACGCAATCTGATGATGAAATATCTCGTAAATATTTCTTCCTTCAATCTCATCATCACGTTTATCTGGCGTCGCTGTCATACCAAGCCATAACTTTGGCGTAAAGTAATTCATAATTTTCTGATATGTGTTTGCTGACGAATGGTGTGCCTCGTCCAGTATAATGCAGTCAAACGAATTCGGACTATACTTCTTAAGATTTTGATCCTTATTTAATGTCTGCACAGTTGCAAACACATAATCTTTATCATATTCTGCATTCCCAGTGCCAACCAATCCCATCGACACTGATTTTGAGAATACATTTTGATAAGCTTTCTTTGTCTGTCTCGCCAATTGACTTCGATGTACCAAAAATAAAATTCTATGAAATCCTAATTCACGCATAGCAAATGCCGATGCATAAGTCTTTCCTGTTCCTGTCGCCGAAATCAAAAGTGCCCTTTCCTGTCCTGCACCCACAATTTGTCTCAAATTGGATATGAAAGCAAGCTGCATTTTATTGGGATGTAATTTATATTTTTCAAGAGATGTTACAAGTTCTTGTTTCGCAATCTGTTTCTGCTGCTTAATAATCTCATATTGCTCTTTGTACTTCTCATAAAAATCATCAAATTCAATTGCGTATTCGGAATTCCACAATGCCTCATATTCCGAAATAATCTCCTGTGCCACTTCCCCCTGCTCTGTTGAAATCACTTTTGTGTTCCATTCTCGATTCACTGTAAGTGCGGACTTTGTCATATTAGAACTACCTATGATGATTCGATAAATTTCTTCTTTCTTAAAAATATATCCTTTTGTATGAAATCCCCCATGAGCATCATCTATATCATACATTTTTAATGTAATATTTTCAAACTCATTCAACTTTTTAAGAGCTTTTGGTTCTGTGAAATTAAGATAGTTTGTTGTAAGTATTTGCCCTGTAACATGTTTATCCTCTAACCCTTTTAATGTTTGGAGCAGCGGTTCAATCCCACTTAATGTGATAAATGCAACACTAATTTGAAAACAGTCGCACGCTAGAAGTTCTTCCTCAATAGATGCAAGAACTTTCTTTCCCTCTTTGTAATTGTTTGATACAAATTGCGGTTTATATGCCAAATTTGATGTTTTATTTGCATCTATAAACGCAGCCTCAAATCCCTGTCTTAACTCATCTGTCATGTTCATGATCTATACTCCCCATATTTTCGAAAGCTTTTCTTGCTAAAGTCTTAACTGAATTATAGCATATGCGCCTGAAAGAACCAACAATCAAAATCATATAAATAAGCGGCGTTATAACGCCGCTTCTCTAAGAATCCATTTAAATATCATTCATATGACTTGATCAATTTTAAAACTTCTTTATTTATTCTATAAAGTTTTTCTGCCTCTAGCAGACCTTGACCATGATAATTTTCAAAGGGATTTTTTAATTTTCGTTCCGTTTTCCTACATATAGTCTCCAATTCATTTAAATATTCTGAAATAATATTATCTTCTTGTCTTTCCTGCACTCGATAATATTGATTTCCCTCCTGTGATAACTCTTTTTTCAATACCAAGTGATAAATCAAATTTCTTAACTGTTTTTGGTTGTATACATCTCCTAATGTTCGTTTAGCAAGTTCGTCGATTTGAGCAAATGTAAGTTTCGCCCCATTTGTTAATTGCGCATAAAGAAAGTCATATAAAAATTCATTTTTTCTCACTAGTACGCCTCCATTCCATTTCTTCACCTAAGTAATCTATCTATTGAAATATCAAATTTTTCCGCTATTTTTACTAAATCTTCAACTAATAATTTTTGTTTCCTCTGCTCTATTTTTGAATACGATGACTGTGTCATATTTAAGTACTCTGCCATTTCTAACTGACTAACCCCTCTTTTCTTTCTCTCTTCTTTCACCTTTTTTGTTACTTGTTGCATTTCTCTCCCTTTCTTATTTTCTTATATAATATCTTTTTCTTATATACTATCATTTTTTCTTATTTTATCAATGCATTATTCTGATTTAGAATATTCTTATATGTTATATTGTTTTTTCGTACCGAAGCATGCAAGATACACACTAGTTTATAATATTAATTACTCTTATCTTTATCTCTTGCATCTATAAAAAACTCCCCGCAATGACATGATTGTCCTTGCGAGGAGTCCTCATCTATACCTATATCAACTTTTCCTTCCACTCTGCTTCCTTAAAGCCAACCAGCACCTTATCTTCATCCACAACCAAAGGACGTTTCACCAGCATACCATTCGTTGCAAGGAGCTTGATCTGTTCTTCCTCACTCATTTCTGGAAGCTTGTCCTTTAACTTCATTTCCTTATAGAGCATGCCGCTCGTGTTGAAGAACTTCTTAAGTGGAAGTCCGCTTCTTTTATACCACATCTTTAACTCTTCCGCCGACGGATTCGCTTCTACGATATGGCGCTCGGTATACGCGATCTTATTTTCTTCCAGCCACTTCTTTGCTTTCTGACAAGTAGAACATTTAGGGTAACATATAAATTCCATTGTGCATCTCCTTATATTTTAACTTTATTTCACAAACCGCAGCTTACCCTTACTTTCCCATGTAACCTCACTCACCTGATATGGCGTCTCGCCATCCATATGTATCCACTGCGGTGTCTCCGTCACCAGACGCATCTTCTTACATCTATGATTCGTAATATCTTTCAATACCAAATGTTTCTTGAAATAAACAAGTACAACTGCGAGAAGCAGCTTCAACCTTGACATTCCTTTCACGAGACAGACATCCAGCTTCCCATCGGTCGGGTTCG
This sequence comes from Butyricicoccaceae bacterium, assembly GCA_963659815.1. GTDB lineage: Bacteria > Bacillota > Clostridia > Lachnospirales > Lachnospiraceae > Coprococcus_C. The sequence goes on along the minus strand of CAVKUW010000124.1, from coordinate 2,385 downwards.
CATTCGGGCAAAATGGAATTCCGCCGCCCTCATACATATGATTCATACCCACGACAAAGAACAACCCTGGAAGCTTCACCGCTGGCGCGTCGTCAAGATAGAGCTTCGCACGCACCGTTTTCTTCGCAAATATCTGCTTTACGCCGATCAGCACATACACTAATTTGCCAAGATGAATCTTGTTTAACACCGTTTTCAACCGGCTTCGGCTGACCTCTTCACAAATATTCGCATCGTAGCCAACGCCGGAACTGATTAAGAATCGCTTTGCGCTGCTTCCTTGATGGTTCGTTGTCACCTCTCCATAATCAAGCGCAATTTCTTCCGGCTGTTCAAGCAGATGCGTAATCGCCTGATCCACATTCTTTTCCAAATGCATATTTCTTGCAAAATCATTTCCAGAACCTGTCTGAATGCACGATAACGTCGTATGTTCAAAATCCTGTATTCCGTTTAAGACTTCGTTTAGCGTTCCATCGCCACCTACAACCAAAATGTTTGTATCATTTACCGTTGTGAGCCTTCTTACAACCGCAGTTGCTTCTCCCGGTTTCCGTAGCACATGCACCTTGTACGCAGCATTTCTCCGGTCTAATATCGCTTTTATCTCCTTCCACGCTTCCATTCCCTTTCCGGATGAAGACGTGGGATTCACTATTATCTGATACATCATTCTTTCCCTTGTGATCATGTTACAGTAGCCTAATAAGCCTTATTTGCGCCAACCAAAGTCATAATTCCATTTACGATCAGCAAAACGCCTGTTGCAATAAATGCCCATGCAATCGTTCCACTCTGATTAAAGAGCAGACATGCACCTGCAACCACCATCAACCCCGGCTTGAAATATTCTTGGAACCGTTCATCAGCTGTCAGATTGACCGGCATCGTCTTCTTGATAGAAGAAATCTGCAGAAGTCCCATCAGGATGATTCCTGCTGCCAGAATATAGAATGCAAGGCTTGCAAAGATCCATCCAAAGACTAAAATACAGACACCTGCCACCATTTTTACAATACCAAAATTCACTAAACCTGCTGTAAAATCAACGATAGCTCCAATAATTACGAACACTGCTAACACGGTAATTGCGACACTGATAATCTTTCCTTTCATGATGATCAGCAAAGCACCAAGCAGGATCGAACCGAGCGCGGATGCTACATTTCCCTTTTGATTCATTTGTACTTCCTCCTTTTTCACACATTAGAATTATTTTATAATACTTTAATTTAATATGCAATGCAACGTACAAACATTTTCCCCTGTATGATTCTTAACATTTTGCATGCAAAGTTGCTTCGAAATATCGTACATTTCCAAGAATACTATGTTGTAATAGGAACTAATTATGCAAATGAATGTATGTGCTTCTTCGAAGGAGGGGAACTATGAATTACGACGAATCTGTTTTTAAGGAAAAAACAAACCGGAGAGCCAGACGGATCTGGATCATCTTCGCTGCATTGCTTTCTGCCAACTATGGTGCCGATGTGGCAAACCATCTGCGTGGCACTTCCTATTATATTATCTTTTTAACGCTCTGCTGGCTGCCAGTTTTTTTACTATTGTATGTAGTTCCAGCGGCGTGCAGATTCTTTTACTACCACAAAATGAAATTACATCATCTATGTGGAAGTCTTTTTATCATAAACTACATCTATCACTTTCTTATTTTTATGATACATTAAAACCAGTTATCACTAATTTATCTCAAAATCCTAAAATAACTGTATTCAATTCATTTACGGAATCCACCCCATCATATCACCAATTATTTCCAAATTAATATGTTCTCTTTCAAAATTACTCATATTAATCATTTCAATTATACTGCCTAGCCGTTTGGAAAAATTGGATTTTTCCTGTTCATTTTCATGCAAATCTTCAGCAAGCGCCCTTTCCTTTATGTAAGATGGTAGATCTCCTATTCTAGGTTTTATATTCTTTGTAATACCATATATTGTATAAATTTTTCCGGTGTAGTTTTTTCGTATACTTCTGGTGCTATAATCATAGTTTCTTGTACACTATTTAATATCTAATCTAATATTCAGCATTTTCACATCACAATCTCACTATCAAAATACTGTTTCTGAAAATAAATCTGCTCCTTAATTTCTTCTTTTGCAAAAGTCATCACCACGAGTGCAACAAAATCCAGTTTTCTTCCACGTCATCATTTCTATGTACAACAGCAATAATCCAATAATCTTACCAATAAACTTTTCCACAGTCTCATCCACGCCTAATACATATCCTTATGTTCAGAATGGTAACTTCCTAATGACCTATGCACCATCAATTTTTCCGAATGCGTCCATATATTTCGGAAAATAAATCTTGAGTTCCCTGTGCAGCCGGTTAATGTTTCTGATCCTGTCT
>CAVKUW010000123.1:0-21630 GCA_963659815.1 Butyricicoccaceae bacterium | reverse complement strand
CTGGATCCGCTGTGACAAAAACGCAATCACAAATGCGAATATGACAAACGGCGCAATCGTAATTGCGATATACTGCACCGAATCAAGCAGGATCTGCCATGCACGCACATGGGAAAAGCCATCTCTCGTTTCATTTGCAATATCACGCCAAAAATATGGAAATACATTGACAAGACGTTCTCCAATAAACGACATAAATATCCGCAAGCACAAAAAAAATGCCAGAAGCATAGCCGCAGATGTGAGTTCTTTGCTCTTTGCCACCTGACCTTCTTTTCGGGAATCTTCGATTTTCTTCGCGGTTGGTTCTTCCGTCTTCTCCCCGCCCTCATCGTTTGCAAACAACTGCAGATCGTAGGCAAGCAAAAGCGGTGTCCGTTTTTCTTCCAGAGAAAACACGTCACACCCCTCCTAATATCGTCTGGATCATATCACGCATACGTTCCATAATATAATTTGCAATGTTCGGAACGAACATAATACAAACAGCAAGCAAAAATAAACCAACAAATACTTTCAACTGAATACCGATTGCGAACATGTTCATCTGCGGTGAGCTTTTTGCAAGCACACCCAAAATGACGTTCAGCATGGTCGCGCCTAAGAATACCGGCATCGCAATCCGGAATCCAATCATGAACATCTGCACGATAAACTGGATCAGGGATGTGTAGATCACATCCGGGCTTAACACGATCCTGCCGACCGGCACCAGTTCAAACGACTGTGCCGCCGCGGACAATATATAATAATGCAAATTGGATATCATGATAACCAGACACACAATCTTATCGTATAATTCACCTGTGATTGTCACCATACCTTGATTCGGATCAAAGGTCGTTGCCATTGAAAATCCGATTTCCCGGTCGATAAATTCTCCTGCGATTGCCAGCGCTTTCATCGAAAGTCCCGCTACAAATCCAAGCAACAGGCCAACCAGTGCTTCTTCTAAGACAAGCGTCGTATACCCAAGTACGTTTGTATATTCCGGTAGGGATACATCGACTACCTGATACAGGATCAGGGATACAAAAAACGCAATGGATATCTTCATTCTCGCATTCAGGGAATTATGTCCAAAAATAGGTGCAATTGATGTAAAACAAGCGACACGGACAAGCACTAGCAGAAATGCTTCCAGTGTCAGCGTCGATATCGTAAAGGACATCGTTTATTACCCCACAAACTCTCCAAATCGGCTATACAGATTCTGTATGAAAGACAGGATATTATTCAGAATCCAGTCTCCACAGATGATAAGTGACAAAAATACACAGATCATCTTCGGGACAAACGTCAGCGTCTGCTCCTGAATGGACGTAACCGTCTGGAAGATACTGATGATCAAACCAATTACCAAAGATGTAATTAACATCGGCGCACTACATTTGATTACAAGCCACACAGCTTCTACTGTGATAGCTACGACATCGCCTGTACTCATACAATCACCTCATTACTCTACTGTCAAAAATTAAACGAATTTACAAGCTGTCCGATAACCAGATTCCATCCATCTGCCAGAATAAAAAGCAGAATCTTGAATGGCATGGAGATCGTCGTCGGCGGCAGCATCATCATACCCATAGACATAAGCACGGAAGATACCACCATATCAATCACAATAAACGGAACATAGATCAAAAATCCTATGATAAAAGCTGCCCGCAATTCACTGATGATAAATGCAGGAATAATAATCGTGATGGAAAGCTCATCTACACTTTCTACCGGTTCTACCTTTGCGATATCCATAAACAACCGCAGATCATCCTGCCGTGTCTGTTTCAGCATAAACTCCCGCAACGGCTGTATACCACGTTCCAATGCCTCCTGCTGCGTTATCTCTTCAGCTACCAGCGGATCATACGCCTCCGTCTTTATCTGAGCAATCACCGGGCTCATAATAAAAAGGGTTAAAAATAACGAGAGCCCTATCAAAACGTTATTAGGCGGTGAACTCTGCGTACCGATTGCCGTCCGCACAAAATGTAACACGATAATGATTCGTGTAAATGAGGTCACCATAACCAGAATTGATGGAGCTAATGAAATTACTGTTATGATCAATAAAATCTGAAGTGTACCGGAAAGAGACGTCTCATCTGAGTTCGTGCTCAGAGATAAACCAAGTGTCGTCGCATCGTTGTTGTCCGATGTCACACTGTCGACCTGTCCCTCTTCAGCTCCGGTATCCGGTGTCACAGTCGTTGCATGCGCAGTAGCTGTGCCGGAAAAAATAACAACAAACGCAAGCGGTATAAGAAATAGCACTAAAATTTTTCGTAATTTACTGAATTTCATTTCTATACCTACTTTTCGTTATCGTCTTTTGCATTTCCTTTCATGTTCGCCAGGACCTCTTTGAAGCTCATCTTCGGTGTCTTTGCATCTGTAGCCTCCACCATCTGATCTGGGAGCTTTAGATCGTCTTTCTCTAATTCGGCGATCACATGAATCTCTTCTTTCCCAATTCCCAAGGCAAAATATTTTTCTCCTATCTTTGCGATGGCAACCATCTTATTGCCACCGACACGATAAGATTCAATAAACTGAATGTTATTCTTTGCCGACCATGTATTGTTCTGATATTTTGCGATCAGTCTCGTAGAATAAAATGCTAAAACCAACACTAAGACCATGATCAGTATCAACTTGACGATACTCCAGCCGGCAGAAAAACTACTCGTAAGAATTGCGCCAAAAAACATACTATTCCACTGCCTTTTTTACTGCTTCAATGACACGATCCGGCTGGAATGGCTTTACAATGAAATCTCTGGCACCAGACTGGATGGACTCAATAACCATCGCCTGCTGTCCCATTGCAGAACACATTACAACACTTGCGTTTGCATCGATTGCCTTAATCTTCTTCAACGCCTGAATACCATCCATCTCTGGCATTGTGATATCCATCAGCACCAGATCTGGTTTTGTCTCCTGATATTTCTCAACAGCCTTTACGCCGTTTTCTGCTTCCCCAGCAATGTTGTATCCATTCTTTACCAGAATGTCCTTAATCATCATTCTCATAAATGCAGCATCATCACAAATAAGTATATTCTTTGCCATATCATTACTCCTTAAAACTTAGATTTTTTCTTTTATTATTTCAGTAATTCTGATACCAAAACTTTCTTCGATTACAACAACTTCTCCCTTTGCAACCAGCTTCTGGTTTACCATCACATCGATTGGTTCACCGGCAAGCTTATCCAGTTCAATGATCGTACCCGGTGCAAACTCCAAAATCTCCTTGATGGATTTTCTCGTCCGTCCCAGAACGACGGATACTTCCAAAGGAACATCCATAATCAAATCAATATTTTCCTGCTGCAATGCAGGATTCATAACCGGGTTAAATGCTTGGAACTGTACATTCTGTACATTGACATCCGGCTGCATCATCTGTGGCATCATAGATTGTCCCATCATCGGCTGCCCCATCGGCATTCCCATCGCAGGTTGTGGCTGCGGCTGCGGTTGCGGAACCGGTTGTGGCTGTGGTTCCGGTTGTGGAGCCGGCGGTGGTGTTTCCTCCTTTTCTTCCGATTCTCCACTGAATTTCTTATAAAGATCTCTCGCGAACTGAATCGGGTATAACTGCATAATCGTGCTGTCCACAAGTTCTCCGATTGTCATCCGGAATGTGACACGCACAAAATCCTTATCTAAAAAGTCACTGGCTTTTGCAACATCAATATTGCCAGCCATATCCACCAGCTCTGCTTCCGGTGGACTGATATCAATCTTACAGTTCAACATCGAAGATAATGAAGTTGCGGAACTTCCCATCATCTGGTTCATCGCCTCACAGATGGCTGAGAAATGCAGCTCTGTCAGCTCTGGTGCAGGATTTAATCCATCGCCCCCCATCATCAGATCTGTAATGACCTTTACATCATCTTCTTTTAAAATCAGTACATTATTTCCATCAATACCCTCTTTATACAGGATATTGATAAATACACACGGTTTTGCGTACTCTGCTGTAAGCTTATCCCAGTTTGTAATCTCAACAACCGGTGTTGTGATCACAACCTTCTGGTTTACCAGTGAGTACAGCGTTGTTGCCGCCGTACCCATACAAATATTGGAGATTTCTCCGATCGCATCTTTTTCCTCATCGGAAAGTATGGCATCGTTACTTGTCTGGGTAGAGGAAGAACCTGTATTCATATTCCCAAGCAATGCGTTAATCTCTTCCTGAGATAACATTCCGTCCATGTTCTGTTATTCCTCCTCTCTTATAATTTCAGTTACTTTCACTGCGTAATCATCGTTAAACGATCCGGGCAACGCTTTAAATTTTACTATATTGCCCACATAAATATCAAGCTCGTCTTCAATCTTTCGATTCAGCTTGATCACATCTCCCACCTGCAGATTAATGAAATCCATAACGGTGAGTGAGCTTTTACCCAGCTCTGCGGATACCGGGATCAGTGCCCGGTTGATTGCAGTTTCGATAACATCTGCATAACTCGTCTCGTCACGATCCTGCATGGTTGAAAACCAGTATTTGGTATTCAGTTTGTCCATCACATCTTCCAGTGTCAGATATGGCAGACAGATATTCATCAATCCCTCGACTCCGCCGATATTGATATTGACCGTTACGATCGCAATCATCTCTGTCGGCGAAATAATCTGTGCAAACTGTGGATTCGTCTCAATTCGTTCCAGATACGGATGAATCTCTACAACATTTGTCCACGGTTCCCGCAACAGATCGATCAATATGGTAAAGATTTTTTCCAAGATGGAAAGCTCAATCTCAGAAAATTCTCTTTTCTTCTCTAACGGTTCTCCAACTCCGCCAAGCAGACGGTCGATAATCGCGTATCCAAGATTGGTCGCAATCTCGATAATGATATTGCCCGATAACGGTGCCATATTGACAACACCAAGCAATACCGGATTGGATAATGCGTTGGAAAATTCTGAATATGTAACTGCCTCTGAGTTCATTACCTCGACCTGCACATTCTTCCGCAGATACGCTGGCAGGTTACTACTCAGTAATCTTCCATAATGTTCAAATATAATCTCTAATGTACGCAGATGCTCTTTTGAAAACTTGGCTGGTCTTGAAAAATCGTACTCTTTGACTTTTACACTTTTTATCTCTGTAAAGTCGTCCGCATCAAGTTCTCCAGTGGATAATTGCTTCAAGAGCGCATCTATTTCGTTTTGTGAGAGTACGTCAGCCACGTTTTCTCACCTCCTGCTGACAATAATCTACTGTGCAACCCAGTTGTAAAAGCTTACGGAATAAATACATTCGGTATTAAATGTTTCCTTGAGTTGCTTCAACAATTCCTCTTTGATCTTGTTCGTGGTTGTCTCTCCGTCAATCACTTCGGTATATGTATAGCTTCCAATGATATTTCTCGCCATATCGTAGATCATTGCAGTTGATGCTTCGATATTGGCGGATACCTTAGAGTAGTCGCTGGCTGTCTTGTCCATATTGATCGTTAGGCCATACTGTACGACATGCAAATCTCCTGTTCCATCATTTTTCAGATTGATTGGATTTCCCTGTTCTAACTCATAATGTGCCAGATTGCTGACATCAAATGTATTGTCATCCTTTGTCTGCGATGCGATTTCAATGTCAAGCACCTCAGCAATATCGGTGATCAATTTGTTCGTCTTTGACGTGGACGGCATAAATACAAACACAAGCAAAATATTAAACACAAGGTTTATAATACTGATTGCCAATATAACAACGGTTATAAGATTTTTCTTCATGTTTCCTGCTCCTTAATTATTTGAATTCTGCTTGTTGTAAATCTTGATCGCAACTCTTCGGTTCTTCGCTCTTCCCTCTTCCGTCTCGTTCGACGCAACCGGGCGGCTGTCTCCATAGCCGGCAATCTTAATGTTGCTGTCTATAAAGTGTTCCTGCGATACAATATATTCATATACACTGCGCGCACGTTCTGCGGAAAGTGAACGGTTGTCTTTATACTTTGAATTCGAGATCGGGATATTGTCCGTGTGTCCTTCAATCTCAATCACATTGTATTTGTATTTGACAAGAATCTGTGCGATCTTCTGCAAAAACAGCTTGGAATTATCTTTGATCTCCGCATCACCGGAATCAAACAAAATCGAACCGTTCAGATCCAGCTCCACATATTGATTGTTATAATCAAGAATGATCTGATCGTCAATCGCATAGGTTTCAGCCATCCACATGACTTCCTCATACATTTCTTCCGACTGTTGCTCCCCCCGGCGCTCCATCTCCTCCTGCAGATCATTATCAGACAAATGCTCTGCGTCTGTTGGCGAAGCACTGCTTGATTTCTCCCCGGTATTGCCATCTATGTTATTCCCCGAAGATGATAACACACTATCTGTGTCTGCAAGCTGTGTCATGCCTCCGGACAACATCTCTCCTGTGAGAAGTGATACACTTCCCTCGCTGATTACACTAAAGGTCAAATTGTCAAAGGATGCGGCAATCTTCTGTACCTTTCCTTCATCCATGGTTGAGCTTGCAAAAAGTAATACAAAGAAACATAGCAACAGGTTCATCAGATCACTAAACGTGGCCATCCACGCCGGTGAACCTTCGTCCGGCGGCTGTTGTTTTCTTTTTGCCATTAATGACCACCGCCTTCTTCAGCAAATTCCTGTCGTTCCTTTGGTGCGAGGAAGGATTTTAACTTTTCTTCTATAACACGAGGATTTTCGCCTGCTTGAATAGACAATATTCCTTCTATCATGACCTCTTTAAGCTTTATCTCTGTTTCATTTTGCAAAGAAAGTTTCGCAACTACCGGCGCACACAGCCAGTTTGCTATAATTGAACCATACAATGTTGTAACAAGAGCAACGGACATATTCGGACCTATAGATGCAGAATCCGACAAATCCTTCAACATGTTAATCAGTCCCAGCAGAGTACCAATCATACCCCACGCAGGTCCCGCGGTCGCAATATCCTTCCAGAATGTTATATTGCCCTGATGACGAGAATCCACATTTACAAGCTCTGTCTCCAGAATACTTCGAACAAGTTCAGGATCTGTACCATCCACAATCAGCATAATTCCCTTCTTCATAAATTCATCTTCCAGATTGTTTGCGGATTCCTCAAGTGCAAGTAATCCCTCACGTCTCGCAAGATTAGAAAGCTCTATAATTGATTTGATTGTTCCGGCCTCATCAGATTTTGGTTTCTTAAAAATCAGACCAATCGACTTAAGCCCCTGCAAAAATCCCTGTAGGGAATTTTCAGCAAACGAACATCCAATAACTCCTCCAAACACAATATACACGGATGGAAGATCTACAAAGTTATCCACAATTACACTGAAACCGTTTCCATTTACCATACCATAAATCATAAGCCCAAATGCAAACAGCAAACCAATAATCGATGTAAAATCCATAATTTTATCCCCTATACCTTTTCTATCCCATTTCCATCACACGGATGCATGGCAAATATATTTCTCTTATAATCAATCACAAGTGAAGTTACTTCCCTGACAGACTCACGCACAACGAATTTCTTGCCGTTAGTCAATGTAATCACAGTATCCGGCGTTTCCTCTACCGTTTCTATCAGTTCAGCATTAATCATCATCTTTTTTCCTTTTAATCTGGTTACTTCAATCATTTCTCTGTACTCCCTGAAAGATTACACATTTTCCGACATTACAATTAGGCTAATTATAGCACAGTTCGATTTTTATGTCTACAAAATAAGGCAGGCATTTTCCACTTTTTCAAATCATTAAAAGTAGGAAAATACCTGCCCTTTTATTTATAGATTACCTTTTCAGATTTACAAGCTCTTCAAGCATAGAATCAGAGGTTGTAATAATTCGAGAATTCGCCTGGAATCCTCTCTGTGTTGTGATCATCTCTGTAAACTCTGCAGAAAGATCAACGTTTGACATCTCCAAAACGCCCTGGGAAATCTTACCGCCATCCTCATCTACAGATGTTCCGATACCATCGAAGTAACCGGAGTTCTGTGTGGTTGTGTACACACTGTTACCAAGTGCTTCAAGTGCCATCGGATTTGCAAAAGTTGCAACGGAAATCTGTCCAAGCAGCTTTGTCTCACCGTTTGTGTAAACGCCATACAGCTTACCTGTCTCATCAATGCTGACATCATTCAACTTACCCATGGAACGACCGCCACCAGTAGAATCCGCAGCGCCACGGACTGCCTTTACTGTAGACTTGCCGTTTGACTCAAATCTTGTCAGATAGGAGAAGTCAACTGTGATTCCGTCAACCGCCTCACCGTTGATCACAGACTGGAATACATCACCCTTCTCATTCGGGTTGTTCGGTCTGATTTCAAGCTTTGCATCCTTCTGTCCTGCTGCACCAACATATTCAAAATTACCGGTATCCGGATCAAATTTCACCTGAATGGAATTGGCGCCGCCGATTATCGCTGTGTAACCACCTTCCACTGCATCTGTAGTTGGATCATCGGTTCCAGTGATCTCGATATTGTTTGAATCCTTGATTGATACAATCTCCAGATTGTACAGGGACTTATCTGCCTGATTCTCATCCTGTGTCAACTTGAATTTGACTGTATAATTATAACCGAGTGCATCGTAGATCGATACGGAAATCGCACATCCATCCACAGATGTAAGCTCTGGATCTGTCATATCAATATTTCCAGTTAAATGTGCATCGGTTGTCATCTGTGGAGAAGATACTTTGTTCTCCTCTGACTCTGGATAAAGTGCAGATACAGTATCTTTCTTGATCTGGTTTGGATTATCCGGATCAACCTGCCATCCCATAACCTGATATCCACTGCCATTTACGAGACATCCGCTTCCATCCACGCCGAAGGAACCAACCTTTGTGAAATAGTTTGTTCCGCCACGGCTCACGATGAAGAATGCAGAACCAGAAAGCATCATGTCGTATGTATTATTCGTTGTCTGGGCACTACCATTCTGTGTGATTGATGTCTGAATGGATGATGTCTTGGCACCAAGACCGATCTGGGATGCGTTTGTACCACCTGTTGTAGCTGTCGCACCAGTCGCATTGGCACTCGTCTGATATAAAACATCGCTGAATAACACCGATGAAGATTTGAATCCTGTTGTATTGACGTTTGCGATATTGTTACCGATAACGTCCATTTTTGTCTGATGTGTCTTGAGTCCGGCAACACCAGAATAAAGTGATCTCATCATAATTTTTGACCTCCATAATCTTGTTTTAGGTTTTCCTCTGTCATTCGGAAAACCAAAAGCCTCCTTATCGGTCCGGCTTTTTCTTATACAATGACGGCTCCGTCAATATTGGTAAACACCTGTCCGCTTTCTCCCTGCTCCATCGCAGTGATTACGGTATTATTCTTGACATTTACAATAAATGCCAGATTGTCCATCATCACGAGTGATTCCTGAATCTGCTTCGTCCGTGCCTGTCCAACGCCCTGATTCAGACGTTCGAGCTGATCCTCGGACAACTCAATATTCCGGTTTTCCAGCCGCTGATTTGCATGCTTGGAAAATTTCACTTCCTGTTCGACTTTCGCATTTAATACGTCCTGAAAGCTGACAGCTTCTTTGTTCGGTTCTGTCGTTTTTTCCGGCTTCGCATTCTGGAAATACAGATTTGCAGCCTGTCCCATAGAAAGAAAATCGACATCGAAAGCTCGCATATGCATCCCTCCTTGTTCTGCATAAGACTGTCACTCTTTAAACTTCTTCTGTTTTGTCTGCTTTGTCTGAATTATCGCCTGCATTGTCTGTCCCATTCGTGCTGTCGCCTGTATTATCCTTGTTGATCGTTCCATCACTGTTTGCATGCTGTACCAGATACAGATAATAATCATAATCGATCACAGAATCCAGATCGTCCGCCGGATAATACGTGTTATTGACTGAAAAATACACATCGCCATCCTTCACTGTCGCGTACTCAACCAGTCCACTGATCATCGCTTGTTTACCAGAAGCATCGGTCGTGTTCATGATTACATATTTGCCGACCAGATTCAGGTTGTTTCCCTTTTCCAGTGTGTCGCTGATGTTGAGCTGTGCCTCCAGTGCGGAATACTGTGCAAGCTGTGACATATACTCTGTGTTATCACTTGGATTTAGTGGGTCCTGATACTGCATCTGTGTTACAAGCAGATTCAAAAATGCTTCCTTGTCCAGATCGCTTCCAGATGTCTTTCCCTTGGATGTTGCGGAATAACTGTTTGAACTGTTTGCAATACTGCTGACTGCTGATTCAACTGCCATATTCTACCTCCTTTCTTAGATCTTGTTATGCCATATAATTTACTTGATTTCCCTGAGCTTTCATCATCTCTGTCTCCAAAGACGCATCCTCACTTATATCATCGTCAGAATTGCCTGTGAAGTTAACCGTGCCTGTCGAATTTCCTGACTTTTGCTCTTTTTGTTCCATCTGTGCTTCCGCACCGCTTTCTTCCGTGAAATAATCCGGTGTTCCAACCATTACCTCAATGGCATCTACTTTGAGATCCTGATTTTCAAAAGCTTCCTTCAGAACTGCCAGCCCTGACTCCACGGCTGCCTTTGCTGCCTCTGTTTCTGCAATAATCTGTGCCTGCATTACACCATTTTTCGTGGATACATGAATCTGTACTTTTCCCAGCTGTTCCGGATTCAGCTGTAAAGTCATCGATGTGACATCTTTCGATAAGTTCACTCTGATCTCATCCACTACCTGACGGACAATATCCGTCTGTGTTACCGACGTATCAAACGGTGTTGCTGCAATCTCTTCGCCTGTCGCCTGTGCCATCGCCTGATTCAGATTGGAAATCACACCCTCTGCATTCTGTTTCATCAGATCTGCAGAAGCATCCGAATCTCCGACATCCTCTGTCTGCACAGTCACCTGTACCTCTGTGTCAACAGTCTGGGGTTCAACACTTTTACCAGCTGTCCGGGTAACATCCTCCTCCGGTGTCGTCTGTGCAACCGTCTCCGCTTTTGCTTCCACTGTCTGTGGCTTTTCTGCATCCACAACCGTCTCCTGTGGCTCTGTCTGTTCAGATGCCGACTCTTCTGGAAGCAGTTCCTCAACTGGCACTTCTGTTGAAATCACTGTCTCATCCGCCACATTCAAAACCTCATCCAGAAGCTGCATTGCCTGCTGCATAAGATTATTCAGGGATTCGTCAATCAGCAGATCCACAGATGTTGCATCATTGATCTGCAAGATAAAATCCTTCATCACAGCCGGATCAAGCAGATCCTGCATTGTAAGTCCCGCTGTCTGCAAGAGATTCTGCAATGTCTCATCGTCCACATTCAGAAGCCTTTTCAGCTTATTTGAAAGTAATTCCACTTTTAAATCGTCGCCTTCTGCTTCCTGTGGTGCTTCGTTTCGCTTTGCTTTTTCTGCACCGGTAGTACGCGTTGTTTCTGTCTTCGCATCTGATCTTGTATACTTGTTCAGATCTGACTGTTTTTTCTCACCAGAAACCGTTGTGTCTGCCTGTTTTGCCGCATCTACATCGTTTTTCATCGTTGCAGAATTCGCTGTCTGCGTGGTGGTATTCGGATTGGTTGCTGCCAGATTCATCAGATCTGCAAATGTTCCAGAGGCTTTGTCCTTCGACTTTGATTTGTCTGTGGTTCCACCCGTCTGGCTCATATCGACTTTCCCGATTCCACCTGATTGAATTCCTACAATCATTTGCGTTCCTCCTTTTTTCTTATTTGGAGTTATACAATGGCTCTATGGCAAAAGCTTCTTCGTTACCGCAGCCGCAAAATCCGGATCCATCGCTGCGAGCACTTTTCCCCTTGACTGCGCATCCATATTGTTCATGATCAGTGCAACTGTATCGAGATCATTGCCCATCGTTTCCAAAATCTTTGCAGCTTCCGACGCATTCATTTCTTCGTACGACTGTGCCATTTTCTTGATACTGTCATCTGCCTGATCCTGTTCTAATACCTGCTGATAGATCTCAGCAGCGGATTCCGCATCAAGCTCATTGTACCACTCTTTATATGTATCGGTATCTGGAGCCGAATCTCCATAGACTATTTCGTCATAAAATTTCTTTTTTTCATCTTCAAAGTCACTTTGATCCTTTGCAATGGTCGTCAAACGATCGACTTCTGCCTGTAATTCCGTCACTTTGTCGTTTAATTCGGAGATTTCTGCATCCTTGCTGCCAATCGCTGCATCCTGCTCTGCAATATACTTTAAAGCATCCTCCAGATTCGTATATGGATAATCACTCTCAATCGCAACTTCCTCATCCGAAGCATCCGGCAATATTTTATTGATCACCGGAACATCCTTAAATACCGGGCGGAGCACACGGCTTCCAAATCCACCTACATCACATTTTATGAGCAGACACATCACACTCAGCCATGTAATTACGATCAAAACACCGATCAGGATACCTACACCTTTATTGCTACCGGAGTTTTCTCCTTTTTCTCTCTTATTTTTTGCCATTGTCTTCCACCTCTTTCTTCGCACTTGTAAACTGATATCCCGCCACCTCATCGGTCTCCCGTTTCTCAGTCGCATTCAACTCCTGTTTAAATTCATCGAACTTCTTTTCTTTCAGCTTCTCATGCATTTTCCGTTCCTGCATCTCACGTGCCATCTTCTGTCTGGCAAGCTCCAGCTCTTTGCTCTTCTGCCGGATCACTGCATTCTGCTCCTCGATCATCATATCTAAGATATCCATACTGTTTGCATTTTCTTCAATCTCAAGGAAATCCAGTTTTCCCTGTATGGACGCCTGATACGCTTCATAATATCCCTGTTTGCGTTTTTTTAATGCATCAAGCTTCTGTTCCTCTGCCGCAAGCGCCTGCCTTGCTTCGGCGTACTCCTGCTTGGCAGACTCCTCCAGCTTATATTTGATATTCAAGATATTCTGCATTCGATATATAAACTTCGCCATACATTCTTCATCCTGTCTTATTCAAAAATCGCATACAACTGCTGCAGCTCATCCTCCAACAAAAAC
The DNA here is from genome assembly GCA_963659815.1 of Butyricicoccaceae bacterium. Classification (GTDB taxonomy): domain Bacteria; phylum Bacillota; class Clostridia; order Lachnospirales; family Lachnospiraceae; genus Coprococcus_C. Next base: position 8,630 of record CAVKUW010000123.1, on the reverse strand, counting down.
TTACTGTCCACATCCTGCATCAGATACGCATTGACCTGATTGATCTTCGTGATTGCATAGTCAATCTCCGGGTTGGAGCCGGATTTATAGGCACCTATATTGATCAGATCCTCTGCGTCGTTGTAGGTTGCGAGTACATTTTTCAATCTGCCAGCCGCCTGCTTATGTTCTTTCGATGCAATCGCACTCATGCATCGCGAGATACTCGCCATAATATCAATCGCCGGATAATGGTTTTTATGTGCCAGATTTCGCGACAGCACAATGTGCCCATCTAAGATACCTCGCGCCGTATCAGTGATTGGCTCATTGAAATCATCACCATCGACAAGTACCGTATAAAGTCCGGTGATCGAACCCTGATGTGTATTACCCGCACGCTCTAATACCTTTGGAAGCTCCGCATATACCGATGGCGGATAGCCTCTTGTAACTGGCGGTTCTCCAGATGCCAGTCCGATCTCCCGCTGTGCCATCGAAAAACGGGTCAGCGAGTCCATCATCAACAGGACATCCTTGCCCTGATCCCGGAAATATTCCGCAATCGCGGTCGCTGTCTTTGCCGCTTTGTTACGGATCAGTGCCGGTTTATCCGAGGTTGCGATCACAAGTACAGAGCGTTTCAGACCTTCTGCTCCCAGATCCCGCTCAATAAACTCACCAACCTCACGGCCACGCTCACCGATCAGTGCGATCACGTTGATGTCCGCCTTTGTATTTCTGGCAAACATACCAAGCAATGTACTTTTTCCAACACCACTACCAGCGAAAATGCCGATACGCTGTCCTTTTCCGATCGTCAAAAGTCCATCCACCGCTTTTACGCCGAGCGCCAGCACCTCATCGATCAACTTTCGCTTGAGCGGATCCGGTGGTGGTGCATCAATCGGGTACGTCTCAGTCGTTGTAAGCGTACTGCCATCCATCGGACGTCCGATGCCATCTAACACCTTGCCAAGTAATTCCTCACCAACCGGAACCTGCAAGACACCTTCGGTATTCCGAACCGTTGCCCCCAGTCCGATTCCATCGACCGAATCATACGGCATCAACAATACCTTGTTCTCGCGGAAACCAACGACCTCTGCCATAACCTTCGTCAGACCATCCTTCGAGATGATCTCGCACAGATCATTGAGCTTTGCCGGTGGGCCTACCGATTCTACCGTCAGTCCGACAACCTTATTTACTTTTCCATAATGCACGCTGAAATCACGATACAGCAGCGCATCATATTTCGTTCGGTCAAATTTCTTCAACATTCCATTGCTCCATTTATGGCTATATATAGAGAATCGCAGATATTCCTATCTGCGATTCTGCCTTTATTGCGTGGATAATAATTTGATAGCGGTAATCAGATTCCGTACCTGCACGTCCATAGACAGATCCACGATCCCCGTGTCGCTCTCGATCTGGCATTGTCCCTTTTGTAGTTTTGTATCACTGAATATCTCTATGGTTATTCCCGGATTCGCAGCTCCGGACAATCGATCCGCATTATCTGCAATATATGTATAATTTTCTTCCGATACCCGTATGACGAACTTTCTGGAGTCCTCATCCTCATTTAACACCTGATTGATCATATAGATCATCACTGGCTTATAATCATCGACAAGTATACCGGTCAGTTTCTGGATCAGCTTGCAGGCAACATCCACGATCTGCGCCTCGGTATCTGCGATGTTCTCCATCATTTCTTCCCGTGTCTGTGCGAGTGCCTGATCGCGTTCCCGGCTGATCTTCTCCAGATACTCATCCGCCCGGCGCATCGCTTCCATGTTTCCGTCTTCGAGTCCTTTTGCAAAGCCCTCTTCCTGTGCGGCTTTCCGGATTGCCTCTGCGTCTGCGTTAGCATCCTCCAAGATCTTCTGTGCCCGTTCCCGTGCATCATCCTGCACAAGCTTCGCCTTCTCCATCGCATCATCCAAAAGCTCTTTGTGTTCTTCCAGATTGATCGTCGCAGCCATCTCTGTAATGCCCGCCTCGAAGGTATCTCCTGCTTCCGCAGAATTATCCGATGCATCATTTTTCGGTCGAATCACACGCGGTTTTGGTGGTTCGATTACACGGCTGTTTGCATCGATCACAAACGGTTCCTGTGACACCGTACGCACGCCCGGTATTCCGGATTTAAAAATATTAGACAACGATCTCGTCACCTCCACCACGGGAAATTACGATCTCGCCGGCATCCTCCAGTTTTCGGATAATATTTACGATCTTCTGCTGTGCATCCTCGACATCCTTCAACCGGACAGGACCCATAAATTCCATATCCTCTTTGATCATTGATGCCAGACGGGACGACAGGTTGTCGAAGATTACCTTCTGTACATCCTCGTTTGCATTCTTCAAAGCCACTGCCAGCTCGTTGTTTTCCACCTCGCGGAGTACAGTCTGGATCGCACGGTTATCAAGCAACAGAATATCCTCGAATACGAACATCTTTCTGCGGATCTCGTCTGCCAATTCCGGTTCCTCGATTTCGAGGTTTTCCATAATATGTTTCTCGGTACTCCGGTCAACGGTATTCAGGATATTGACAATGGAATCCACACCACCGACAATCGTGTAATCCTGGTTGACCAGAGACGCCAGTTTCTTCTCCAATATTTTCTCCACTTCTTTGATTACATCCGGGCTGGTTCGATCCATCATTGCAATACGCCTTGCAACGTCTGCCTGCTTCTCCGGTGCCAGTGCGCTGACCACGGCTGCCGCCTGTGATGCCGGAAGATATGCAAGGATCAAAGCGATCGTCTGCGGATGCTCGTCCTGAATAAAGTTTAAAAGCTGACTTGCATCTGCCTTCCGTACGAACTCGAATGGACGTACCTGCAACGATGCCGTCAGTCTGCCGATGACATCTCTTGCACGATCCTCGCCAAGTGCCTTATCCAGAAGCTCTTTCGCATAAGCGATACCACCCTCTGCAATATATTGCTGTGCCAGACAAACCTCATAGAATTCGTCCAACACCTCATCCTTTAATTCTGCCGATACACTTTTTGTATTGGCGATCTCCAATGTCAGTGCCTCAATCTCATCATCTTTCAGATGCTGAAAGATCTTAGAGGAACGTTCCGGACCAAGCGCGATCAGCAAAATTGCAGCTTTCTGCACACCTGTAATATCCGATGAATGTAATGTTGTCGCCATAGTATCACTCCCAATCGTCGTTTAGCCAATTTCGTAACAATGCCACCACTGCTTCCGGATTCTCATCCACAAATTTCTCAATCTGCTGCTTGGAAGCGGATTTATCACTAAACTCAATATCATCCAAAGTCTGGTTCTCCTTCGTTGTCGCAAGCAGAGCCTCTACCGAAAGCTCTGGTTCTGTCTCGACAACCTCCTGCGGCTTCATGCTGCGGAATACAACAAATAACAGCAATCCACCAATAATTACAGCCAGCACGATCGACAAAATACTCTGTACTGGTACAGACTTTGTCTCTGCTGGATAAAAGACAGGAACGATTCGTTCTACCACATAGATATTTGCAGACTTCATACCAGTTGCACTGGCAAGCATGTCGACCATTTCCTGTGGGTTGATATTCTCTGTCAGTGTCGAGTTTGCTGCCTGATACTCTGCAAACGTTGTACCATCCAACAGTCCCTGTTCCTTCATCTGATCCTCGTAATAATTCTCATACCGAGTCAGATACAGTGCCATGCTGGAATTCTGCATATTGACATCACCGACCGGCGTCACGGTACGGGTTGTCGTACTACTCGTCTCATAATCCTCACGCAGAACGCTCAGCGTGGAACCGGCGTTTGCATTATCGAGCAGGTTATAATCTGTGATTTCCTCACCATTTGCATCCGTACCAACCACGCCACCGGTACCATCGGTATTTTCCGCCAGATAGTAATAGTGGGATGATTTCGGACCGGTATCATCCTCGTCATTCGAATAATATTTGATATCTTCAATCTCCTGCTGGGAAATATTCACATCCAGATTTGCCGATACAGATACCTCATCGTACACGCCCGAATTCACCATCAGGTTCCAGAGCTTGCTGTTGTAGTACTCCTCCACCTGCTGCTGTACCATGATAACCGGGGATGCACTCGTGGTAGAGTTCTGACCGGAGAACAACAATTCGCCCTTGTTATCCACGATCGTAATTGCCTTTGTATCCGAATTACCAACGCAGGTTTTCGCATACTCTACGATTGCATTTGTGCTTTCCTGATTGTAGTCACCATTTATGGTAAGCATGATGCTGACGGAAGCAGTCTGGTCACTCGCATAAACCGTGTTTGTGCTTTCCGGCAGATTGATTGTAACCGAAGCCTTCGTCACACCCTGCATGGATGCAATATCCCGTTCCATCTCAGACTGCTTGTAAAGCTTTGCCTTGAGCTTCTTCTCCGAATCTGTCGTATTGAAGCTATTGTTAAACAGACTGTCATAATCCGACTGTCCATTATTCGTTCCAATGCCATTTTCACCAAGGAGCAGACGTGCCTGTGACACCTGGTTCTCATCAACCTCAATCTTTAACGCATCGTCACTGACCTTGTATGTAATCGAATTATCTTCCAGCAGATTCGCTGCCTGAGCAGCTGTCGCCGTATCCTCAAAGGTGGACAATACCACATATGAAGTCCGGTTTAAAATTGCAACCAATGCGATCACAGCAACCAGAACTGCCGCCAATACCGAGAAGAATAACACCTTCTGTCTCTTTGTATACTTTTTCCAAAACTCAACTATCTTCGATGGTAGCTGACTAAACCATTCTCTCATACGATACCTACTCTATATGCATAAATTTATAGCTGCATGTTCATCAATTCTTTGTATGCGGATACCACCGCATTTGTAACCTTCACTGTATACTGCAGGGAAATACTTGCCTTCCGTGCAGCAGCTGCCACATCATGGATATTGTCCGAATAACCAAGCGCATAGCTCATCTCCGCAGACTCCGCAGATTTCTGCAAAGAATCCGCTTCCTTGTACATATCCACTGCCGCATTCAGAAACGTATCAAACGCCGTATCCTGCGAGCTGGACGCTTTCTTATCTGCACGTTCCGCAGCACTTGCAGAATCCGCAGACTGAATACTGTTTAAGGTTGTCCATTCATCACTGAACAGACTCACTGGTGTAATTGCCATTTATCTATCTCCTGCTAATCTTAGCTGTTAAATAATTCTAATCCCTTTGCCGCGATATTTTTCGCTGCGTTAAACGCGGTTGCACTCGCCTCATACGAACGGCTCGAATCAATCAGATTCGTCATCTCCGTCACAGTATCCACATTCGGATACTCTACATAGCCGTCTTCATTCGCGTCCGGGTTATCCGGCTCATATACAAGACGCAGATCCGATGGATCTTCCACGATTTTTGTCACCTTGACACCATTTGGTTCATAGTTTGACATATAGCCGTTTAACATATGGTCAAAGGATGTTGTATCCCGTTCTTCAAACACCACTGTTTTTCTGCGGTATGCACCACCATTCTCTGTACGTGTGGTATTCGCATTCGCAATGTTCTGCGCAATTACATCCATTCGCATCTGCTGTGCCGTCATGCCGGTTGCAGATACATTCATCGCTGAAAATACACCCATCGCTGTTACCTCCCTACTCTGTCATCCGACGGAAATACCCATCTTAATTACCCGAACTAAGCACCGTGTTGTATCTGGCAAATTCCTGATTCATCAGATCGACCAGTGCCTGATACTTGATCTGGTTTTCCGCCAGTCTTGCCTCTTCGGTATTGATATCGACATTGTTGCCATCCAGGCGATACGAAAGCGATGCATTATCCGTGTAAACCTGTGCATCCAATGTCTCAAGATTTCTATTTGCCTTTTTTACTGCCTTGTTCAGATTCTTTTCCCCTGCAAGCTCCCCCTGCAGAACCGACTCAAAATCCAAATCCTTCCGCTTATAATTCGGTGTGCTTACATTCGCAATATTGTTCGTCAGAAGCTCGTTTCGCAGATTCGCAGCATCTGCCGCTTTGTCCAAAATATTCACATAGTTATAAATCCCGGATGTGATCATCGACTTCCTCCTTATTTCCAAACTAAAAAATAGTTACTGTACAGATTCCCATACAGTAACCATCCTACCATATTTTGTGGTATGCTTCAACAAAAATCTTTTCTGACCACTAAATATTTACTCATTTTCCTTTTTTTCGCGCTCACAGGTATAACCACATGTCTCAGAGGCACACAGAAGCTTATTTCCTTTCTCTACCATATAGCCGCCACATTTCGGGCATTTCTTATCCGACGGCTTCGACCACGACATAAAATCACAGTCTGGATATCCAATACATCCATAGTAAAGTCTGCCTTTTTTCGTCTTGCGCAAAATGATGTCCTTGCCACATTTCGGACAGGCAACACCGATCTTCTCGTAGTATGTCTTTGTGTTCCGGCACTCCGGGAATCCAGGACACGCAAGGAACTTTCCATGCGGACCATATTTGACTACCATCATACGACCACACTGATCACAAGGCACATCAGATACTTCATCCGCAATCTTGACTGATTCCAGTGATTCCTTTGCCTTTTGCACAGACTCTGCCAGATCTGGATAGAAGTTACGGATGACAACTTTCCACTCTAATTTTCCCTCTTCAATACTATCCAGAAGTGACTCGATATTCGCTGTAAACTCAGTATCCACGATTGCCGGGAAAGCATCCGACATCATTTTGTTGACGGCTGCGCCAAGCTCTGTCACATACAGATTCTTATTCTCTCGGATCACATACCGGCGGTTCAGGATCGTTGTGATCGTCGATGCATAGGTCGATGGACGTCCAATCCCAAGTTCCTCCATCATCTTTACCAAAAGCGCCTCTGTATAATGTGATGGTGGCTGTGTGAAATGCTGTTTTTCCTCCAGATTCTCACAGGTAAGTACCGTGCCTTTTTCCAAGCCGGTCAGTCTTGTCTTTTCTTCCTTTTCCTCATCCAGGGAATACACAGACATGAATCCATCAAATACAACCTTGGATGTAGATGCCTTGAATTTATGTTCTTCTGCCGTAGCATAGACCGTCTTATTCTCATAGACAGCCGGAGCCATACGGCTTGCTAAAAATCGGTTATAGATAAGCTGGTATAAACGGAACTGGTCACGTGGAAGCTGCTCCTTTAATTTCACCGGAGATAACTCCACATTTGTCGGACGGATTGCCTCGTGCGCATCCTGAATCTTCTTGCCAGTCTTTACGTCCTTTGCCTCACCGACATAATTTTCACCAAACTGCCGTCCGATATATTCCTTTGCACTTTTGTCTGCTTCCTCAGAGATTCGTGTTGAATCCGTACGCAGATACGTAATCAGACCGATGGAACCCATGCCCTTGATTTCCACACCTTCATACAACTGCTGTGCGATACGCATGGTCTTATTCGTCGCAAAATTAAGCTTTCTACCAGCCTCCTGCTGCAACGTACTCGTCGTAAATGGGAGTGGCTGCTTCTTCGTCTTCTCACTTACTTTTATCTCTGAAACTGTAAATGGTTTTCCGTCGATTTCTTTCTTGATCTGATCTAACTCGGTCTTTGTTACCTTATCCTTTGCGTAATGGAAGCACACTGGCTTTAACGCAGAATTTGCAGATAAATATGCATCCATGCTCCAGTATTCTTCCGGGATAAATACGTTGATCTCATCTTCACGGTCACAGATCAGCTTCAAAGCGGCTGACTGTACACGTCCAGCACTCAAGCCCCGTTTGATCTTCTCCCACAAAAGCGGACTGATGGAATATCCAACCAGACGGTCAAGCACACGTCTTGCCTGCTGCGCATTGACGAGATCCATATCGATTTCGCGTGCATTTTTAATAGAAGATTTTACTGCATTTTTCGTAATCTCATTGAATGTAATTCTCTTATAATTTTTCCCTTCCAGTTTCAATGCCGCGATCAGATGATATGAAATTGCTTCTCCCTCACGGTCGGGGTCCGTTGCGAGATATATTTTATCAGCTTTTTTCACTGCCTTGCGCAGTTGTGCCAGAAGTTCACCTTTTCCCCGGATTGTGATGTAATGCGGCTCATAGTCATGTTCAATATCAATTCCCATCTGGCTTTTTGGCATATCCCGCACATGACCGTTTGATGCGATAACATCATAGGATGCACCCAGGAATTTTTTAATTGTCTTTGCCTTTGCCGGTGACTCGACAATTACCAGATTTTTTGCCATTTCCCATTCCTCCAATACTTTTTAGCATTCAAAAACAAGCAAACTATACACTATTTTCGGTGGAGGTGCAAGGTTAAATTCTTTTCTGTCCCATTTTTTGTTCCATCTTCTGCCCCATTTTTACCACACTTCTTCTATCCACTTTATGCATTCCTGTCCCATAATTTCACGTTCTCTGGCATATTCTTCCGGGAATTCTTTCTTATTAACAGCTTTATCTTGCCGCAGGATTTTCTCGGTTTCTGGTATTGGGGAATTTTCGGATAATTCTAATATCTTCCCAAATCATTTCCTACATATTTGTCTGCCATTGGGGATTTTTTACATATTTCGATAATTCCCCCATCATTTTCTGTACTTTCTTCTATTTCGTTGGGGAATTTTTTCTTATTTTCAATTTTCACCCAATT
>CAVKUW010000122.1:0-2072 GCA_963659815.1 Butyricicoccaceae bacterium | reverse complement strand
AAAGCTTCCTGTATACTTTAAATAGGTCAAGAGATTGACGAAAAAAATACCTCAAGTAAAATTAGATTATTACTGACCTGGCAAGTTGGTAAAATCTAACGAATACAAGAGGTATCTACAATGAATATTAAAGGTTCAAAGAAGAAAAATCAAGTTTTATCAGTAAACATTTTTGAACAGCAGGAGATTATTGCAAAAGCTGATGCTATTAAGGCAGGGTTAAAAGCATCTACCTGGCATGAGTTGGAAACCGAAGGTAAGTTTGACAAAAACGATAAGCTTTCATTTGTCAGTGATGACATGCTGATATTAGGATGCGATATTGGCAGCGAGACACATTATGTGAGGGCAATTGATACCAGAGGGAGAGAACTCAGTAAGTCCGCTTTTGGCTTTAGTAATACGGCAGAGGGCTTTGAAAGCATGTTAGACTGGAGCACTAAGCTTGCAGCTGCAAATGATAAGAAACAGATTGTCTTAGGGCTGGAGCCTACTGGTCATTACTGGTTCTGTCTGACAACATGGCTGGTTGCAAAGGGAATCAGTGTTGTGCAGGTGAATCCATACGCAGTAAAGCAGACAAAAGAGGTAGAAGACAACAGCCAGCTTAAGGATGACAAAAAGGATCCGAAGCTTATTGCAAATCTGGTGAAGGATGGCAACTTTGGAATGCCATATCTTCCGGAAAAACTTTATGCAGATATCAGACGTCTTTCGATGTTTCGAGATCAGTTGAATGAAGACAGGATCCGGAATCTTAACAGGCTTCACAGAGAGATGAAAATCTATTTTCCGGAATACAAGGACGCATTTGGAAAAATAGACGGAGCATTTAGTTTAGAGCTGCTTAAGGCGGCACCATTTCCGGATGAATTGGCTGCCCTTGGAACAGAGGGAATGAAACAGATATGGCATGAGGCGAAGCTTCGTGGACGAGGCTATGCCAATGCATCATCTATTCTGGAATACGCAAGGAAAAGCGTAGGGATCAAGGATGGGGCGGATGCCAGCAGACAGGCTGTTAAGTGGTTCGTCAGCCGGATTATCGAGCTTGATGAGCAGCTTTCAGATATAGAAAACCAGTTAAATCAAAGATGCAAGGAGATTCCATATGCAAAGAACATTCTGGCAATATCAGGAATCGGCGAAAACATCCTGTCTGGGATACTTGCAGAGATGGGGGACATATCAAGATTTGACAATGTAAAGGAAATCCAGAAGTTAAGCGGATTAGGATTGGTAGCCTGCAGTTCGGGTAAACATACCGGAGAGACCAAAATCAGTCACAGAGGACGCAAACGACTCAGATATTGGTTGTTCCAGGCGGCAAAGTCAGCAGTGGCACATTCGGAAGAATTTAAGGAACTTCATGTTTACTATACGACAAGGAAGCAAAATCCGCTAAAGAAGATGCAGTCGCTCGTAGTGATTGCCTGCAAGATACTGAGGGTGATTTTTACAATCCTGACAAAAGGGACAATATATGATCCGAAGAAACTGTTGGGAGACATTGTAAGACCAGATCAGTCAATACCACAGGTAGCATAAGTACTACTTAAGATAGCATTACAATTCCAGACCCTTGCCGGGATTCAGAGTTTGTCTGGATTCGGGCAGGGTTCTGGAAAAGAAACCCGTAAACCAGATGGAGTGTGAAGTGCACTACATCAGCACCAAGACCAACTGATAAAGCAGGGGAGGCGTCCACTGAAAGAGTCCCTGCAGCAAAGGAAGGTCAGTAACAATCAAAACAAACAAGAGCTGTAGCTGGCAGTAGTTCTCTCCGTAGGGCATGACCCTGTTTGAAAGCTTAGTCGGCACTCAGTGTATGAGCAGATGGGACGAAGGAAGTTGGCACACGATGCCATTAGACACGGAAGGTTCATCATCATAGTAGAACAGAGGAATTATAGCCTTTATAAAGCAATGGATGCTTTATTTGGTGTACCTGTTTTCAACTATTCAGTACTTGATACAATGAATGTTCATGCACTTTAGCACTTGTTATGAGGTAACTGTTTAAAGAAAAAGTCCAAAAATCAATGATTTAGGGCTTGAAATTATAGGAAGGA
>CAVKUW010000121.1:997-37708 GCA_963659815.1 Butyricicoccaceae bacterium | reverse complement strand
TCTGTTTATAAACCAAATCCAACTTTGCATTATCGTTTCTACTACTTGTTCCTCTACTAAATTCATACCAATCTGGAAATGTTTGAATTCTTGCAATTTCTTTTACTGATAGGCGCCGATTATTTTTTTCTCCATCACTAAAGATATATTTATCCTTGCCAACATGCTCCATAGGTGCTCCTGCCGGATGTATTGGTGCTTGTCTTCCCGAAGCCTGAATTGTAAAACTTGGTTGTGTCCAAAGTTTTTTTCGATTACGCGACATAAAAATAGTAGAATACGATCCTGTAAAATAATCTCCCGGATCATTCTCTAAATCACCAATTGCATCACGAAGTGTTACCACTTCCATCATCACCATACCCCTGTGTAGGTTCCGGATGAACATATTCAAAGTCTATATCATTCCTGACACCAACCAAAATCACACGTTCTCTTATCTGTGGCACACCATATTCTGCCGCGTTTAAAAGCTTGTGATATATTGTATATCCTGCTGCTGCAAAGTCCTGAACAATTTGCTTGAAAACCTCACCCTTTCCAAGAGTCATCATTCCTTTTACATTCTCAGCCACAAAAATTTTTGGTTTGCTCTGCATCAGGCAACGAATAAAATGTAAATATAAAAAATTTCTTTTATCATCCACTAATCTGGGGCCTGCCTCCGAAAATCCCGGGCAAGGGAAACCGCCTAATACAATATCTGCCTTTGGAAACTCCTTTATTTTTCGTATATCACTCTTGTCCATATATATATATTTACCTGCATTCTGTGCATAGGTTTCTCTTGCTTCATCAAATATATCGTTTACATAAATCGTATTGAATACATTATTATTGATATTTTCATCAAAGACCTTCTTGTCGGCAAATGCTGCTTCCATGACTTCTTCGCCCATAACAGCTTTTAATCCTGCTAATTCAAAGCCCAAATCCAAACCACCACATCCAGAAAATAACGACAGTAGATTCCACTTATTGGGATCATAGTTGAGCTTATCAAACTCAATCTCTTCACTGCAATCTGCAAATGCCTGTCTTTCCTCTTCAATTTTTTTATTCAGAAGTTCTTTTACTTCATCAACTGCATAATCCGGAGCGGGTTTAAATTTGCCACGCCCTCTTTCTTCTAAAATAACAGCCATGTTATCACCTCTATACTATTTTATTGGTTCCTGAATTATGCCCATCTATATCATCTGTTGTTCTGATATTTAATTTTCGCATATAATGAATAAGTCTTTCAGCCACCTCATTACCTTTTACTATCAAAGGCTTGTCAAAAACAAGTCGGGGAACTAGTCTATTATCAATTGCATCCCAATTTACTTGAACTGATAACGGTCTATTCCCATCCCATTTTTCGGTAAAAGTTCTGTAATTCAAAGCCTTACAAGCAAAATAAATATCCGGGTGCATCATTACATATTCTTTTATAGGAATCATTTTATCTATTACATCTTGCGCAGAATGCACATTCTCATCCATCAATATGTAGTTAGCCACACCACTATCTCTTATGATTTTTCCACAAACACTCGCATTTTTCTTATCTGGTGAAAGATTACTTCCTGCATAAACATCTACTACCTGTTCATCTGTAAGTAACATTTTTCCAGATAAATCTCCACCGATTTTATTAAGCAACTCAAATTTCCATCCAAGAGTAATTGATCCCTTTTCAGTTCTTCCAAATCCATTTTTATAAATCAGCATTCGCTCATAAAATTTATCCTGAATAGCTGTAGTAGATTGTTCTATAATATCAATCCAATCTTCGCCAAATAATTGTTCTGCCCGTTCTGCACTCATTTTGTTTTCAATAAAATCTGCATTTTCTTTCTTATAAGAAATTTTAATTTCGACTTCATTTTTACAAGATTCCGCCAATATATAAATGTCAGTTTTAGGTTCACCTTTATGGCATGTTGGTTTTCCAGATAACATTACCGTATATTCTGTCCCTTTGAAGACAAATTCTGTCCCTTTTGACATAAATTCTAATATTCTTCTTTCCGCAGCCCCAAAATCGCCCATAACAAACCTCCTAATACTGTTTTCTACATATTTCGTCTTTCTCTATATTCACAAATGAATTAATGTGTAATTCTCCAATATCTGTTGCATTCTTTCTAATAAAATCAAACAATTCCGGATAATTATCCAAATAATAATACATTTGAGGGCATACAAAATGGGAACTAAATTTACGAAGTGATTCTAATTCTATCTCTTTTGTCATTTGAAAAGACAACACTGGCATTGCATAAGTATGCCTTGTTAGAAAATCATCTATTCGAGTGCACACTTCTTTATCTTCTTTGTATTGTTCCTTCCATGTGTTAATATCAATCCTCTTACCCAAATGAATCTTTCCAACTATCATTTTTACTGGAGAACTGACATACATATATGCCATTATTTCTTCATTCGGGAATGTTCTTCTATACTCAAATATCTTACTTCCATCCTTTATTTTATTATACCATTCCGGCTTAAAGCTCAATAATACTGTCCGCATTACAATTTACTTTCTTAAACTTAATATTCAACAAATCAACCTATAAGTTGATTTTACCACATTCAACTTAAGTTCTCCATATTAATTTTCTTTTGTCGATACAGCTATTACCACTTAATTAAACTACGAAAAGTCCCAACACCCATAACATTTTCCGTGCCTCACTTGCACACGATTCTACTCAGCTCGATTCCACTTCGCTTCATCTCGCTGTATGTTGTCGCCAAGTACTTCCATTAAGAAATACAGCATCTGACGGATCAGCCGGATGTCTACACACAAGAAAAGGATGAACCGTTTCATGCAAGCATGATGGTTCATCCTTTTGAAGTTATAATTACATAGTGGATCTGAGAGCAGTCACGCCCCTCATCTTACCTCCTGCGCTACCGCTTGTCGGTAAGCCGAGTGTCATGCCTTCAAATAGCCATAAAATAGAAAAAGCGCCAACAGACAAGCAAGCTTGTCGTTGGCACTTTCCTATTTTATGACTGCTCTCAGTCCATTTCCTACTCGAATTCAATCGTTCCAGGCGGTTTACTCGTCAGATCATACATTACACGGTTTACGCCCTTTACTTCATTTATGATTCTTGTCATAACCTTCTGCAATACCTCGAATGGGATCTCAGAGCAATCAGCGGTCATGAAGTCGCTGGTGTTGACTGCACGGAGTGCGATTGCGTAGTCGTAGGTACGCTCGTCGCCCATAACGCCGACACTTCGCATGTTGGTCAGTGCTGCGAAATACTGTCCAAGGTTCTTGGCAAGTCCTGCCTTGGCGATTTCTTCGCGGTAGATGTAATCTGCATCCTGCACGATACGAACCTTGTCTGCGGTTACTTCGCCGATGATACGGATACCAAGTCCCGGTCCTGGGAATGGTTGACGGTATACGAGGTATTCTGGAATACCAAGCTCCAATCCGGCTTTTCTTACTTCATCCTTGAAGAGCAGGCGGAGTGGTTCGACGATTTCCTTGAAATCAACATGATCTGGAAGTCCACCTACATTGTGGTGACTCTTGATGACTGCGGACTTTCCAAGTCCGGACTCGATTACATCTGGGTAGATTGTTCCCTGTACTAAGAAGTCAACCGCACCAATCTTCTTCGCTTCTTCCTCGAATACACGGATGAACTCCTCACCGATAATCTTACGTTTTGCCTCTGGCGCAGTAACACCGGCTAATTTCTTATAATAACGCTCCTGTGCATTGACACGGATAAAGTTCAACTCATACGGGCCATCCGGGCCAAATACTGCCTCAACCTCATCGCCCTCGTTCTTACGAAGTAAGCCGTGGTCAACGAATACACAGGTAAGCTGTTTTCCTACTGCTTTTGAGAGAAGAACGGCTGCTACGGAGGAATCGACACCACCGGACAGGGCACATAATACCTTTCCGTCTCCAACCTTCTCACGGATCTCACGGATTGTTGTCTCAACAAATGAATCCATCTTCCAGTCTCCGGAGCATCCACATACGTTATAAACGAAGTTTGACAGCATCTTCTGTCCTTCTTCAGTATGCATAACCTCTGGATGGAACTGTGTCGCATACAGCTTGCGCTCCGGGCACTCCATCGCTGCAACCGGGCAGACTGGTGTCTTTGCAACAACCTTAAATCCCTCTGGTTCCTTTGAAATATAATCTGTGTGACTCATCCAGCAGATTGTCTGTGGCTTTACGCCCTGGAAGATAGCACTGCTGTTATCTACATCCACTTCGGTTCTGCCATACTCACTGACTGGCGCAGTTTCCACGGTACCTCCAAGCATATATGCCATCAACTGCGAGCCATAACAGATTCCGAGAATCGGAATTCCCAAATCAAATATTTCTTTCTGATAGCGTGGTGACTCCTCGCCATACACACTATTTGGACCACCCGTGAAAATGATTCCCTTTGGATTCATTTCCTTGATCTTGTCGAGCGACAAGGTGTACGGATGTACCTCTGCATACACATTACATTCACGGACACGACGTGCAATCAACTGGTTGTACTGACCACCAAAATCAAGCACGATAATCATTTCCTTATTCATGTGCGTCTCCCTTCTTCTCTTAATTTATTGTTATATTCTATAAGAAAATAAGCAAGAGTCCTATCTTTCGATAAAACCCCTGCTTATTATACTAATTATTTAGCATCTCTGCAATAACTTCCTGCGCTTTTTGTAACTGTGTATCATCTGCACGGTCAATATTGACAGCGGATGTCTGTCCATCTGGAAGCTCTACCTCATAATCTGGTGTAATGCCCTTCTTATGAATATCGTTTCCATTTGGTGTAAAATACTTTGCAACCGTAAGCTTCACAGCTGTTCCATCAGAAAGCGGAATAACTGACTGAACGATACCCTTACCGAATGTCGTTGTACCAACCAGTTTCGCCTTACCTGAATCCTGCATTGCTCCGGAGAAAATCTCAGATGCACTGGCACTGTTGCCATTTACAAGTACAACCAATGGAATATCTACGCTGTGCTTTCCCGTATCTTTGTACTCACCAAGCACATTTCCATCACGGTCCTTCGTGGATACGATGACACCGTCGTCCATGATATAATCGCACATATCAACAACGGCTGTCAGAAGTCCACCCGGATTATCACGCAAATCAATGATAGCTGCCTTGGCTCCATTTGCCTGCACCTCATCGATAGCATCTTCAAATTCCTGTGCTGTATTGTCGTTGAACTGTGTAACTGCGATATAACCAACCTGATCATCCAGCATCTCGCTTTCTACCGTGTAATTCTCCACAGTACGACGCTCTACATCAAACTCCAGATAATCGGATTCGCCCTGACGGTAAATCCTCAGATGTGCCTTCGTTCCTTCTTTGCCACGGATCATATCTACTACCACAGAAAGCTCCTGATCGGTAATCTCCGTGTCATCTACCTGAACTAAAATATCGCCTGCCTTCAGTCCAGCCTGCTCAGCCGGGCTGTTCTTGATCGGACGTACGATTTCGACACGCATATCGGAATTCATCGTCACAACTGCACCGATACCTACATATTCACCCGAAGTATCTTCCTGCAGTTCTGCATACTCTTCCTTTGTATAATAGACAGAGTACGGATCATCCAGCCCTTCCATGATTCCATCATACAATGCCTCTTCCTGTTTATCCCGATCAACATCGAAATAATAATACTTGTCAATCAGGGAATTGATCTCATCGATCTTCTTTGCAACTGAACTGTCCTGCCACAGATCCGATGCAACTGCTGGTTCTGACGTATCTGCCTGTGTTGCATCCGAATCCGTCTGTACGTCAATGGATTCCCGTGTATTCTTCTTTGACTCTGCCTGATTTCCACAACCGATACATGCAACAGATAACGCGATTGCCAACGCCAAAGCCCATAGTTTTTTCATGTTCTTTTTCACGTCTACTTTTACTCTCCTTTAACCTTGCGCTTTCATCTTATTGTAAATACGGCAATGGATCAACATAGCTGCCATTGATTCTTAATCCAAGATGACAATGTGGACCTGTTGAATTTCCGGTACTTCCAGCAAGCGCAATGACCTGTCCACGCGACACCGTCTGTCCCACGCTGACACACAAGCTTGAATTATGCATATATGTAGTTGACATAGACGAACTGTGTGCAACCGTTACATAATTACCCATCGAGCTTGAATAAGACGCCGCAATTACCGTTCCAGCCTCGCATGCTACAATCGGTGTTCCTGTCGGACATCCAATATCCAATCCCTGATGATATCTCGAACCAATACCTCCAGGACTCTCTCTCGGTCCAAATCTGGAAGTAATCGTTCCTCCAGTTGATACTGGCCACTGCAGGCTTCCACCTGTATATGTGATATTTGCATCTGTCGGTGCCGTTGTTGTGCTTCCTGCAGCTGCTGCCGCGGCCGCTGCGGCTGCTGCCTGCTGCTGTCTATATGCTTCCTCTGCGGCTGCGATTGCCTGATTGGTTGCCTCGATATCCTGCTCCAACTCTGCAATCGTTGCCTCGTAATCACCGATAGATGATTCGTAGTTTGCTACCTGTACCTGCTTACCCTCGATCATAACCTCGACAGCAGCCTTGTTGTCTTCCACTTCCAGTTTGATATCCTCAACATCCTTCAGATCTTTTTCCAGACCAGCCTTTGTATCTGCGATCGTCTGTCGTGTCTCTACCAGATCATCAAACATATTCTTATCGTAAGAATAAATCTGATCTGCATATTCTGCCTGATTTACGATATCTGAGATATCGGAGGTTGAGAAAAGTACATCCAGATACGACGGATTGCCATTTTCGTATGAGTATTTGATTCGCTCTTTCATCGCCTCATACTGTTCCTGTTCTTTCTCCTGTGCAGCCGTAAGCTCAGTCTGCTTCGTCTCAATATCGGCTTCAAGCTGAGTCTGCTGCGCCTCCAGATCTGTAATTTCATTTGTATATTCCGTTACCTGCGCATCCAGTTCTGCAATCGCATCCAGAATTGAATTCTGTTCTTTCTCCAACTGGGCAAGAACGGCTTCTGCTTCTTCCTTCTTACTTTCCTTTTGATCCTTCTGATCTTTCAGGTCCGAAATACTCGTCGCATTTACCGTCATACTCATGCTTCCAGCCACAGCAAATGCAATAATTGCTCTCACAAGCTTTTTACACTTCATATGCTTCCCTCCTAGACTTTCAAATGTTTCCGTGTTGTCAATAAACTTCCTATCAAACCAAGTCCGATACCAATACCCGCAGATAATGGAATCAGAACTGCAAATATCTCCTTTGCCGGTACAAATGCAAATAAGCTCTGTACAACGGAGAACCGGCCAATGATGTACTGAACCACAGTGTCATACATATAGTAGATCAAGATCAATGGAATCAATGATCCCACAAGTCCGATTACAACACCCTCTACAATGAATGGCGCACGCACGAAGAAGTTCGTCGCACCGATCAGTTTCATGATACCAATTTCTTCCTTACGCACAGTAATACCAATCGTAATCGTATTGCTGATCAGGAAAATTGATACGAGCAACAGGATCACGATAATTCCGATGGATGCATAACTGACAACACTGTTCAGCGCTGCCACACCGTCTGCAGTTACCTCGGAGCTAAGTACCTTTCGTACACCGGTTAATCCCTTTAAGTACTGTACAAACTCTGCCTGATTCGACAGATCCTTCAATGTGATCTTATATGATGCACTGTTCTTCAAAGGGTTGTCCCCCTGGAATGCATCAATTGCTGCCTGCGGATCATCAAACTTCTCTTCCGCATACTGCTTCCATGCTTCATCTGCGGAAATGAAATCCAGCGTATTGACCTCATCACGCAGTCGAATCTGCTGACCAATCATCGTGATATTCTCATCTGTTACGCCTTCATCAAAGAATACAGAAATTGTAACCGTATTCTCCAGATCCGCCATAGCTGTACGGAAATTCACAATAACACAATAAAATAAACCAAATAAGAACAGACAGGAAACGATTGTTCCAATCGATGCCAATGAGAACAAAAGGTTTCGTTTAATATTTTTAATACCCTGTCTGATACTATACATGAATGAACTAATCCTCATCGATATACCCACCTTTTTGCTCATCGCTGATTATTTCGCCATGCTTCAACGTGATAACACGTTTCTTCATCATATTGACGATCTCTTTGTTATGCGTTACAACGACAACCGTTGTTCCCTTCTTGTTGACATCCTCCAGAAGGCGCATAATTTCCCATGAATTTTTGGGGTCCAAGTTACCGGTCGGCTCATCTGCAAGCAGGATCTCTGGTTTATTTACCAGTGCTCTCGCAAGCGCGACTCTCTGTTGCTCACCACCGGACAACTGCTTTGGAAATGACTTATATTTATCCGCAAGTCCAACCAATGTCAGCATTGCTGGTACCTGCCGACGAATATAGCGGCTTGGTGTCTCAATGACACGCTGTGCAAATGCAACATTCTCATATACCGTACGATCCTTGAGCAGCCGGAAGTTCTGAAATACAACACCGATCTTACGACGGATCTTCGGGATATTTTTTCTCTTCAATTTACTGTAATCCGTGTCTGCGACCTTGATCTTACCGGAGGTCGGGTCCAATTCCTTTAACAACAGCTTGATCAGTGTCGTCTTACCAGATCCGGAAGAACCTACGATAAACACAAACTCGCCTTTTTCTATCTTCAAACTTACATCGTTCAAGGCATACGTCTTACTCGCCGGATACCTCATCTTCACGTGGCTCAGTTCTAACATCTTATTATCTCCTTTTGAGCGTGTCTTTTAATACTCTAACGACTCCATGTACTTCATATATTTCACAACCATAAGGGCAATCTTGAAGGTAATGGCATCCTCGAATACCCGGAGGTCAAGTCCGGTACTCTTCTGAAGCTTATCCAGACGGTAAACCAGAGTATTTCGGTGAATGTAAAGCTGACGGGATGTCTCAGATACATTCAGGCTGTTCTCGAAGAACTTGTTGATTGTTGTCAATGTTTCCTCGTCGAACTCATCTGGTGATTTACCATCAAAAATCTCCTTGATAAACATCTTGCAAAGTGGAAGTGGCAACTGATAGATCAGCCGGCCGATTCCAAGATTGCTGTATGCAATAATCTTTCTGTCGCTGTAAAAGATCTTTCCTACGTCCAGCGCAAGCTTTGCTTCCTTATAAGAGCGGGAAACTTCTTTGATTTCGTTGACGATCGTACCATATGCCACATTGACCGATGACATGGCTTCTGTATTCAGCATATCCACAATTACCTTTGCAGTCTTGCGCATATCCTCGTAAGTCTCACTCGGCTTTACTTCTTTGACCAGAATAATGTTTTTCTCGTCAACTGCCGTAATGAAATCTTTTGTCTTGCTGGAGAACAACGTTCTGACAGTCTCCAATGCATTGGTATCCTTCTCCGTCTTTGTCTCGATAATAAACACGATACGTTTTACATCTGTCTCAATGTGCAGCTTCTTCGCACGATTGTAAATATCTACCAGAAGCAGGTTATCAAGCAACAGGTTCTTGATAAAGTTGTCCTTGTCAAAGCGCTCCTTATATGCCACCAGAAGATTCTGGATCTGGAAAGTTGCCATCTTTCCAATCATATAGACATCCTCGGCATCCCCTTTTGCCAGTATGACATATTCCAGTTCATTCTCATCATACACCTTGAAAAACTGGAAGCCACGGATCACCTGACTGTCCGCCGCTGATTCAGAGAATTTTACAACCTCATCCTCATATTCTTCCATTCCGCGCATAGTTGTCGCAAGTATCTTACCTTCGGTATCCATCACACAGAATTCTACACGTGTAATTGATTTAATTCCGGTAACCGTATCCTGCAGTATCTGATTCGAAATCATTCGTCCACCCCTATTCTTTGTTGTGAATTTTTAAAAATTCTGTAACAGAATTGTAACATTTATATATTCTTCTGTCAATGTCAAATACTTTCCATTTATTCAACATTGCCTATACTCATACAAAGTACATTTTACACGAAAAATGTAAAAAAAAAAAGAGGAAACGCATAATTTTTATGCATTTCCTCTGAAAAATCACACTTTGTTCAAATTTTAGAACGCAGCACCTGACTAGTTGATGATGATCTCCTCTGTCTCCTTATCGAAGATGTGGATCTTGCTCAGGTCAAATGCGAACTGAACTGTATCACCAGGTCTTGCTGTTGTACGCGCATTTACTCTTGCTGTGATATCGAACTGGTCGATTGTGAAATACAGATATACTTCAGCGCCAAGCATTTCGTAAATATTGATTCTTGCATCGATAACACTCTCAGGTGAAGACTCGATGAAGAGCTGCTCGTCATGAATATCCTCTGGACGGATACCAAGAACAACTTCCTTATCAAGGAAATCACCGCTGATAAGCTTCTGAGCCTTAGCATCAGGAACCTTGATTGAGTGAGAACCGAACATAAGTAATACGTCTGCTCCAGACTTAACAACCTTACAATCGATGAAATTCATAGGTGGCATACCCATGAATCCAGCTACGAAGAGGTTGCATGGCTTATCATACAGATTCTGAGGTGTATCAACCTGCTGGATGATACCATCCTTCATAACTACGATTCTTGTACCAAGAGTCATAGCTTCTGTCTGGTCATGTGTTACGTAAATGATAGTTGTCTGCAGTCTCTGGTGAAGCTTAGAGATCTCAACACGCATCTGAACACGAAGCTTAGCATCCAGGTTTGAAAGAGGCTCGTCCATAAGGAATACCTTAGGCTCACGAACGATTGCACGTCCCATAGCCACACGCTGTCTCTGACCACCTGACAAAGCCTTTGGTTTTCTGTCAAGCAGATGCTCGATATCAAGAATCTTAGCAGCCTCATGTACCTGCTTATCAATCTTCTCCTTTGGTACCTTTCTAAGCTTCAGACCGAATGCCATGTTATCATAAACTGACATATGTGGGTACAAAGCGTAATTCTGGAATACCATCGCAATATCTCTATCCTTAGGCTCTACATCGTTAACCATCTTGTCACCGATCCAAAGCTCACCGGAACTGATATCCTCAAGACCTGCGATCATACGAAGTGTTGTTGACTTACCACATCCTGAAGGTCCAACGAAGATGATGAACTCTTTATCTTCAATATCCAAGTTGAAGTCCTTTACAGCGTTGAAGCCATTTGGATAAATTTTATAAACATTCTTAAGTTGTAAACTAGCCATTTTGATTTTTCCTCCTTAGATTTTAGCTATAATCATCTGACTCATGATATTTGTATGATACACCAAATAGCCCGAAGTTGCCATATTACTATTCAACAAATAAGGCGGAAAAATATTGTGTAATTTGTATATGAAAATTTTTTTCATGATTTTTTTGTGGATTTTTCACAAACTTTACCGAATCCTAACTAGCTATATTTTGTGAAACCTTCACCATAAGCCTCCCGAATATCCCCTACAAAACAGATGGCACGGTCATCCAGCTCATAAATTTTCCGCTTGACATTTACCATTTCCTTTGAACTAAGTGCACAGAGCAGCATCTGCTTTGGACATCCTGTATATCCGCCCTGCGCCGGAACACGCGTGACACCTCGCCCCAGCTGCCCGGTAATGTATTCGGTGAGTGCTTTTTCCTCGGTTGATATGATGTACATGAGCTTGGCATGGTTTGGTCCATCCAGCACAAAATCAGATACCTTCGTCATGACAAACAGGACGATCAACGCATAGATTCCATTGCGCAGTCCGAACACGCCGATTCCAAACAGGATAATGATCCCATCGACGATTGCCATCAGCTTTGGAACCGATACATGCGGGATGCGTCGGTTAATGATCTGCGCTGTCATATCTGCGCCGCCGGAGGACGCATTTTGCAGAAAGATCAAGCCAAGTCCACCGCCCATGATCACGCCGCCGCACAGTCCGTCGACCAGTACATCCCCAGTGAGAAGCGGCAATGGACGGAGCAGTCCAAGGAACACAGACAGACAAACCGTCGCATAGACCGTCCGGTAAAATATCAGCTTTCCAAGTACCTTATATCCTATGATAAACAATGGAATATTGACCGCGGCATTGACCAGCCACAGCGGGATATAAAACAGATGCTCCAGCAGGATTGCCAGTCCGGTCACGCCACCGGTCACAAGTTCCAGCGGATTAAAATATACAACAACCGAGAATGCCATCAAAAATGCGCCCACGGTCATCAAGCCATATCGTTTTGCAGTCATCACACAAACCTCCACGCGAAAAAAGACTCCATACTAACATCTAGTATGGAGTCCATCCTTCATTTTTATTCGTTTTTAATGATTGCTGTCAGATGCACCAATGATGATCACAACATCATATCCGTCTGTGGATTCTGTCACATTACTTGTCACAGTTCCTACTTCATAGCTGGCATTTGCAAAATACTGTACCAGTTCTTTGCCTACGCCATCTTCTCTTGCTACGATCTTGGTGTCCGCAAGTGCTTCTGTGTAATCGGATGCATTTGTATTTGCATATCCATTTGCATTTAACGTATCACACCAGCGTCCGGCAAGTCCTGCAATATCGGTACTGTTCAGCACAAGAATGTTCTTATCTGTGGCACTGACTGTCTCTGCCTCCTGTGCAGCCTCCGTTGACTCAGCCTCTGTGGATGGTGTAATCTGCAGATCATCCACCTGGGAATCGGTCAATGCATTCTCATCCAGCGTTGTCGCCGGCGTATCCTTCGCTGTGTTCCCCTTTAATGCCTGCATTACAAAGAATGCTCCAAATGCCACAATGGCAAGTCCTAATATAATAACGGCTGCGCGAAGCAACATTGAAAAGAACAATCCTGCTGCCGTCTGCTGTTTTTTTTCACTCATAATTTTCTCCTATCTACGTCATACGTTGTTTCAATCTCTTCTACTCGTATCCACCGTCGCTCATTCAAGTCCATTTTTCAATACATTTTTCAAGTATAGCAAATGTTGTTGTTTTTTTCAACCGTTTATAGCATAATCATGGTATGGATTTTTTGTGAATATTTTGCATCGTGCTATCAATATCTTGACAAAACAAGGAGGTCCCTATCCTATGAAAACTGCGCTTATCACCGGTGCTTCCCGCGGAATCGGCGAAGCCACCGCTTATCAATTGGCAAAAGAATATGACTGCATCGCCATTATGAGCCGGAATACTGACGGGAAATTAAATACTGTCGCCAACCGGATTCACACCTCAACCAATTGTGAATGTATTCCATTTACTGGGGATGTGGCAGACTTCGCATTTGTCGAAGAATGTGTCCAGACACTTACTGCGTCCGGGCATCCGGTCGATACCCTCGTCAACAACGCCGGTATCTCTCTCGTCGGTCTATTTCAGGATATGACGCCAGAAGAATTCGACCATATCCTGCGCACCAACGTAACATCCGTCTACAACACCTGCCACGCTGTCATCCCGGATATGGTACGAAATCAGCGGGGGCGCATCTTAAATATATCATCCGTCTGGGGACTGGTCGGTGCCTCATGTGAAGTTGCCTATTCGGCAACAAAGGGTGCCATCAACAGTCTGACGATGGCGCTCGCAAAAGAACTTGCTCCAAGCCATATCGCGGTCAATGCGATTGCCTTTGGCGCAGTAGACACAGCCATGAACGGTCATCTGTCAGCCGAAGAGAAGAAATCACTCTGTGAGGAAATCCCGGCAGAAAAAATGGCGGCTCCCGAAGAAGCCGCCGCCTGTATCTCGCATATCTTAGCGATGCCGGACTATATGACCGGCGAAATATTGAAATTCGATGGTGGCTGGATTTAGCCACCATTTTCTTTTATGAATCTTTTCTGCGCAGGTTTTTGATTGCCGTTGTAAGCTTGATCGGATTGCCATAGCGCAGTGTCGAACTGCGGAAGATCTTGCCGCCGATCACACCCATAAGTACAACGGAAGTATACAGAATCACTGCAGATACAACAACTTCCCACGTCTGCACATGCCCCATCGCCACGCGCGCAAACATTGCACTGTACGAACTGAATGGCAGGAACGAGCAGACTTTCATTGCGATACCATCCACGTTGTTCAACTGGAACAGCACAACGAAATATACGATCATGATGATCATCTGTGCCGAACCTGCGGACTTGTTCAGATCCTCGATCTTTGATACCAGTGCACCAAGTGCGCCGTATATAAAGGCATAGAACAGGAATCCGCCGATACCGAATATAGCAAATACAACCAGTACATTTGCCGGGATATCTAAGAACATTCCAAGATCAATGTTCCAGAAGTCTTTGTTGTACTGGTACGAGCCAAGCAGGCAGGAGGCGATGATTCCAACCTGAAATACCGTTGCAACAGCACCTGCAAATACCTTACCAAACAGCAGTGACGTTGAATCCGTACTGGTAACCAGAATCTCAATGGATCGGTTGCTCTTCTCATTTGTGACAGAAGAAGCAATACTCATACCATACATAATGATCAGCATAAATATCAGGATGACAAGCACATAACAGTACCAGAAATTCTGTGTGCTGTCCTTGCCAAGTACATGCTCGTCATGGGTAATCTCCTTGTAAGATGCCTCCATGAATTCGTCCAGATCCAGATGATTCTTCTCGCAATAATCCATCTTGACAAGCATGCCAAGATAACTGTCAAATATATCCGCATCTGCATCATCCATACTCTTGTTATACACATAATAATCATAATCCGACAGCGAATGCACCGCAAATCCGGCAACTGCCGATTCCTCTTCGACTGCTTTCTGCAAAGCATCCGCACTGTCATAATTCACAAGCTTTATCCGCATAGCCATAGAATTCCATGCCGAACCATCTGCATCAATCGTTAAAACTCCATCTGGATCATAAATTCCATAGGTGTCCATTTCTTCTGAATCGTCCGTTTCCTCCTGTGCGGCGCTATCCTCAACTGCAGGGCTCTTCTTATCCCCGGAAAGCGCATCCATGACGCGCGGCACAAACATGATACCCGCAGCTAAAACAGCGATCAGGATCGTAGAGATCACATAGGACTTACTCTTAAAATAATTATCCAGTTCAAACTTTAATATCGTGAAAAACTGCTTCATGCTATACCGCCTCCTTTGCTGCTTCTGTGTCCGGTTCTTCGTCCCCGACACAGGAGATAAAGATATCATTTAAGGATGGCTCATAGGCGCCAAACTGGTGAATTTCAACACCTGCCTGTTTGCAAATATCAAGGATCTGCCAGATATCGGTCTGCGGTTTCATTTCCAGCACCACGTATTTCTTCGTCACACGCTCGACATTTGCATAGGCGGATAACTTCTCCCGGCAGATCTCCGCCAGTTCCTGTGGACTGTAATTATCTGCGGAGATCGTCTTTCTGCCACGTCCGTATGTACCCTTGATGTCATCAAGATGTCCGGCTAATACGACATCGCCATGATTGATAATCGCAATATCCTCACAGAATTCCTCCACATAGCTCATCTGGTGGCTGGAGAAGATGACAATGCGTCCCTCACGGATCAATTCCCGGATGACATCCTTCAGCACCTGCGCGTTGACCGGATCCAAGCCGGAAAATGGCTCATCCAATATGACTAACTGCGGCTCCCCAACCAGCGTTGCCGCAAGCTGTACCTTCTGCTGATTTCCTTTTGACAATGTCTCTAAGTTTCGGTCGATATACTCGGATACATGCAAACGATCGAGCCATTTCACAGTGCTTTCATTCGCCTGTTTCTTGTTCATACCCCGGAGCATCGCCAGATATACCATCTGATCGCGCACCTTTTTCTTCGGGTAAAGGCCCCGTTCCTCCGGCAGATAGCCAACCTGACTTGCCGTCGGGTGGAATGTCTCACCATCAAGTACGATTTCACCGAAATTCGCATGGAACACATCCATGATGATCCGGATGGTCGTTGTCTTACCTGCACCATTTCGTCCAAGCAGACCAAGGGCTCGTCCACTTCCCACCGTGAACCCGATGCCATGCAGGATCTCTTTGTCCCCGAAGCTTTTTCTTATATTTTTTAATTCGAGCTTCATAATTGCTTCCTTCTTTCCTGTTTACCAATTTTGTTATTCCCGCTTACCACATACTATACAAATCTAAAAATTTGTATAAAAATAACATGTTCCCAATATAGCAGATGTTGTTATCATTTACAACCATCTGCCCCTGCATTTCATCTGTGTACCAGATAAAATACAGGCTATTGAAAACATGTTCTCTTACTGTCATCACGCATCCACGCGATAACTGTTATTCTACTACGATTCTATGGCAGCGCATATTTCTGCTCATAGGTTCTGTACTGCTCATCATACCACTGTGCATCCTGCACCTTGACTTCCTTGCGGTGCTCATGTGCATCCAGCTCATCGTCCTCCACCTGAATCACACAGGTTGCGATGTTCGAGCAATGATCGGAGATACGCTCATACGTATCTGAAATATCGGACAGGCTGAGTCCAAGCTCAATCGTACATTTGCCCTTGCGCAGACGCTTGACATGGCGTTTCTTAAGCTCCTTGTTCATGTCGTCCATAAGCTCTTCGAGCGGCTGTACAAGCGCTGCCTTATGGCGGTCATTTTCCTCAAATGCCGTCACTGTCATAGACAGGATATCATTCAACGCCTTGCTATATACCGAAAGCTCTTCTGTCGCTTTCTTTGAGAAGATAAGGTCCTTCTTGTTCATCTGTTCTACTGCCAGCAATATGTTAACAGCCAAATCGGAAATACGCTCGATATCTCCAATCGAATGAAGCATCAGCGATAATTTATGTCCATCTTCCTTCGACAGATCCTTCGTGGACAGCCGAAGCAGATATGTGCCAAGCTGATCCTCATATTTGTCGACCGTATCTTCTTCCTTTCTGATTCGTTCTGCCGTTTCCTCATCGTATGCAGTAATCATGCCAACTGCACGACCAACCGATCTCATAGAAAGCTCTGCCATCTCGGAAGCAACCTTCTGGCACTGCATGATTGCAAAACCAGGTCTCTCCAAGAATACCGGATCCAAAAGCTGTAATACCTTATCGTGCTTGCTAAGCTCATCCTCTTCCTCATTGTCATCCTTGATCGTCTTCACCGCAAGAAACTCCAGGAATCCGGAAATCGGAAGCAAAACGATGGTTGCCGCAATATTAAAAACCGAGTGAATCGTTGCAATCCCCACTTCACTTGCCGCCTGTGGCAAAAATGCATAATGCACAAATGCATTGGAGATATAAAATATCAACATAAAAACAATCGTTCCGATAACGTTGAAATAGAAATGAACCGCTGCCGCACGCTTCGCCTCCTTGCTGGCACCAACGCTCGAAATCATGGCTGTTGTACAACTACCGATATTCTGTCCCATGATAATCGGCAAGGCAAGTGCGTAGGAAACTGCTCCTGTGGAACAGAGTGCCTGCAGAATACCAACCGATACCGAAGAGGACTGCATGATCGTTGTCAGTACAAAGCCTGCAATGACACCAAGAAGCGGATTCTCAAATTTCGTCAGAATCTGCGTAAACTGTGGAACATCCTTGAGCGGTTCCACTGCCGTACTCATGGCAGTCATACCATACATCAAAATAGCAAAGCCGAGTAAGATTGTTCCAACATTATGCTTCTTCTCACTTTTGCAAAATACAACTAAAATTGCTCCGATTACAGCCAGAATCGGTGTAAAGGATGTCGGCTTCAGCATCTGAAGGAAAAAGCTTCCTCCATCAATACCGGAAAGGGACAGCAGCCATGAGGTTGCCGTTGTACCGATATTCGCACCCATAATAATACCAACTGCCTGATTAAGCTTCATAATGCCGGAGTTAACGAATCCGACGACCATAACTGTCGTCGCACCGGACGACTGGATCACTGCCGTTACTCCTGCACCAAGCAAAACAGCAGACCACTTATTGGAGGTAAGGCGTTCCAAAACCTTTTCCAACTTACCACCTGACATCTTCGCCAGCGCATCTCCCATTATATGCATACCATATAGAAACAATGCGAGACCACCGATCATGGATAGAACGTCAAAAATATCCATTTTTTTCTCCTATTCTCTCTATCGACATTTTATAAGCTGGTCTGCTAGATTTTACCCAAATTTCACCTAATTTTTACAGTTTCCAGCCTTTAACAATAATACAACCTTGAAGAGGTCTCCGTCAATCATTATTTCCACTTTGCCGTTCTGTAATTCCATCAGGCTCTGTGCAATGGAAAGTCCAAGTCCATTGCCCTCTGTATTTCTCGAACGGTCGCCACGTACAAACCGTTCCTTTAATTCATCACCGGAGATGTTCAACGCTTCCTTCGAAATGTTCTTGAAGGTCACTGTGATTTCTCCCGGTTCTGCCTCGTCAATATCAATGTATACCCGGCTGTTTGGCTGGGCGTATTTGATGATATTTCCGATCAGATTGTCAAACACACGCCACAGATGTCTGCCATCTGCCATCACGTGATTGTCCACCTGTGCACCATATCTCTTCGTCAGATGATTCGTCACAACCAGTTGCAGCTTACATGCCGCGAGCCGCTCTTCGAACTCTCCAAGAGCCTGCTCCAAGAGCATTTCCACATCGGTTGGCTCCATATGGACTTCCACATTTCCCGTAGATGCCTTGCTCGCTTCAATCAGATCCTCGATCAGCTTCTTGAGCCGTGCGGACTGCCGTTGCAGCACCTCCAGATATTCTGCTTCCTTGTCACTTAAATCTCCCTCTTTCGAGAGGATATCTACATAATTGATAATAGACGTAAGCGGTGTCTTGATATCATGGGAAACGTTCGTGATAAGCTCCGTCTTCATCCGCTCACTCTTCATCCGCTCTGCCACTGCCACACGCACGCTGTCCTGAATGCAGTTTAATGTCTCGCCATGGGCTGCAAATTCTGGCAGCATATGTTCCGTGTCGATCTTATAATCCGTCTCGCCGTCCGCGATCTTCTTCGCGCCATCCTTCAACTGATACATCTGCACGATCACGCGGATCAGAAATACCGCAAGCAAAGCCGCACATGCCAGATCCAGCACGATTGCCAGCCCCACAGAACCACTCGCTACGACGAGAATAAACCGGAGCAATACGATTCCGATCAGTCCGCCGATCCATTTCCAATAGAGGTTAAAATGTCTTCCAAGAAAACGGAACAAATCCCGAAGCTTGCGGAACACCCACTTTACAACCCACACAAACAGTTTACACAACCGCCAGATCACTGTATTTGCAAACATTATCCAGCCGGAAGCCTTCAACCGTGTCGCTGTCGTCATCAGAAACGGTGGAATCAGAAACGCCACAACTGCCGTACAAATGGATGCAAGGAAGATTTCATCCCGTGTGGAATAGATATACCACGTAAACAGGTTAATTCCACATGCAACAAGTCCGACCGCGATTGCAATGAATACGTCATATGGTATCCGGTCGAATAAATTGCAGGTGATTGTCTCCTGCCCCTTCCGGTGTCCGGACGCCGCAATCAGGAATCCGCCCATAACAAGAATCATAATCAGTGAAATCGCAAGCACATAAGGTGCCATATTCACAATTGGCTTGCAATAACGAAGCACGATGGAATTTGCATAGAGATCTCTGGCTGTCATATTCGATTTTACATACGCATACATCGTATAGGAAACCGGTGTCGAAAGCACAAGTCCCTGTGTGACTGTTCCATCGTTTCTAAACGAAATGTCCGTGTATTGGACATCACCATCTCCTAATTTCTTAATCGCGCTCTCCAATGCCTTTGTGTATCCTTCATCGTTGGAAAGATAATAAACAAAATCCGTATCCTCCAAATAAATATATGGATTCGAACAGTCGTCGTCATAACTGATACCAAGATCGTCAAATGAAATATTACTCCAATCAATATATAGATCCTGTATCGTACTTGGGATCTGTAATTCCGAAGAAAAAACATCCGCATCTTCCTCATACGCAGTCCTGTCGTCATAGCTGTATATATCCGGCACATAATTTTCTTTCCAGAACTCAATAATATCCGGCAGCGATAATTTATAGCTGAAGCTGGTTAATTTTTCAAACAGCTGTATCTGCTGTGACAATACTTCATGGAACTGATAATCCTTTGATTCATAGTTTTCAAGTGTTGGATATTTCTTTGTATCCTCCGGCACGATCTTGAAGAAGAAGTTACTATTTTCCTCTGCAAAATAATCCTTATAATACCGAACTGTGTGATTCTCCTGTGCCTCTGATTCACTTTGCAGATATGCCTGATAATAATCCCTTGCCCGGCTTGCGGAATCATCTACCATCCGGCTCATAAACTCGTCGTAGATGGCTTCTCCCTGTACCCTGCGGGTTGTACCGTAGGAAAGTGCCATTGACACGACAACACCAGAAACTACGGTTGCAAGAATTGATACCGAAAGCAGGATTGCAGCAACCACCTTTGCCACTGCGTTTTTCTTTAATTTCTCCATTTTATCATTCCTTCCCAAACATATACCCTTGTCCCCAGACTACCTTGATGTAGCGTGGTTCCGAAGGATCTGCCTCGATTTTTTCACGCAAGTGGCGAATATGTACTGCAACGGTGCCCTCCTGTCCAAATGGAGCATCCTCCCAGACAGCGCGATAAATATCCTTCGGTGCATACACGGTATTCGGATGCTCCATCAGGAATTTCAAAATCGCATATTCCGTCTTGGTCAGATTCACAGGTTCTCCATCAATCGTAACCTTCTTCGCCTTGTCATCCAGACAAACGCCGCCAAACTCGAGCGTATCTGCCTCCGGTTCCTTCGGGACATTTCCGCCAAGCATCATGTAACGGCGAAGCTGTGCTTTCACTCTTGCGATCATAACAACCGGGTTAAATGGTTTGGTAATATAGTCGTCTGCACCGACGGAAAGTCCGAGAATCTTGTCTGTATCCTCACTTTTCGCTGTGAGCAGAATGACCGGGACATTGGAAGTCTTGCGGATCTCGTTCATCGCTGTGATACCGTCCATCACCGGCATCATGATGTCCATCAGCACGAGCTGCACATCCTCTGTTTTCAGCTTCTCGCATGCCTCCTGTCCGTTGTACGCTTTCGTCACCTGATACCCTTCTGCAGACAGGTAAATACCAAGTGCCTCCACGATATCCTTCTCATCATCACAGACTAAAATGTTATACATATTGTTCTCCTCTTCCCAATCGGTAATCTCCGACCATACAGGTATCCCTGTTGTTATGATACCTGTATTATCGCAAAATGAATTTTAAGATACTAGATTTCATATATTTAAGATTTTATTAAGAACGTTAAATTTCTTTTCGATCCAGCAATACCGGAAATGCCTTGCGGATCTTTGCCACATCGTTTTGTATGTCATATACGAGCAGTTTTTCTTCCTTACAAAGTGCATCCGCAAGTCGGATTTCCTTTGTCGGCACAAGCAGGCTGCCATCAGGTGCATATAAACCAGAATCGCCAGAATAATACCGTCCGTCCATATCGCCGCAGCAGTTCACGCCTGCCAAATAGCACTGATTCTCAATCGCACGTGCGGCAAGAAGTGCTTTCCAATGTGATACACGTGATTCGGGCCAGTTTGCAGGTATAATAAAAATTTCAGCCTCCGGCACCATCGCCCGGAACTGTTCTGGAAAACGAAGATCATAACAGATGCCAAGCCCTGCCTGAAATTCTCCAAGTGTTCCGGTGCAAAGCGTCGTTCCTCCTTGGAAATGTACATGTTCCTCGCCATAGGAAAATGGATGGATCTTTGCAAAGTCCATTGCAACGCTGCCATCCGGCGTTACGATCGAATAATGGTTTTCACAGAGTGGTTCTGTCTTTTTCACCCAGCCAATGCCAACTGTCTTGTGATGCCGCCTTGCAAGCGTCGCTATCTGCGCGAGTGTCCAGCCAGTTGTTGGTAGTTTCGTCATACTTGGAACGCTATACGTTTGCTCTCGTGCCTGTACCTCAGCAACCGATTTGCATATCTCCGCTGTCACATCGGTATGCATTGAGAATCCCGTGAGGCTCATCTCCGGAAATAGCACGACATCCGCATCTGCCGCTATCACAAATTCCTCTGCACGGACGAGATTCGCCTGTTTGTCTTCCCATATAATATTCGTTTGCGCCAGTGCAATCCGCATACGCTATCTACCTCCGTAGTTTTACCACTGTCCCATCACCTTGTGCATGAACGCGCCGACCTCTTCCCATGCGCGTTTCGACTCCGGAATCACCGTACCGCTCATCTGGAATACATGGAACATGCCCTCATATACCGTAAAACGTACCGGAACGCCCTGTTCCTTCGCCTTCTTCGCAACGGATACCGCATCATCATACAGCATCTCATGCGTCCCGACCTGAATCAGCATCGGCGGGAATCCAGTAAAACTGCCATACATTGGCGAAATAAGCGGATTCTTCGCATCATTCTCCCCGATATACGGGCTGTGCAGCAGCATCTCACCACCGCCATCCGCACCAAAGACCGGATCGATCTCACGGTTCTTCGTATAGGACTCGCCGGTAATTGCCAGATCCGTCCACGGCGACATCGCAACTAATCCTGCCGGCATCGCTTCGCCATTTGATCGCAGTTCCATGCAGAGTGCCATCGCCAGACCACCGCCCGCGGAATCTCCGACTACGATGATTCGATCGGATTCATGGCCTTTATCGCGTAGCCATTTGTAGGCGGCAACCGCATCTTCTAATGCCGCCGGAAATGGATACTCCGGTGCCAGCCGGTAATCCACAGAAAGCACTGCCGCACCACTACTGATCTCGGTGTAAAGCCCTGCCATCTTCCGGTACTGCCCCTGCAGCCCGGACATGTAACCACCGCCGTGAAGCTGCAGGATCACATATGGATTCTCTGAGCCGTTCCAGGTCAGATATTCCATCTTGAACAGCCCCATGTCGATATGTTCCACGGATAGATGCTCCGGGTATTCAAATTCTGTGTTCTGAATGGATTTCTCCTTTTTTCTCTGCCATGCCTGCTTCAGAACCGGATTCTGATTGACCATAGCTACGATGTCGCGCATCAGTTCTGCGCGGTGACTTGTCTTGTCGTTCTCCCTCATACATACCTCTCTTTTGATAGTCTTTTTTGCAATTGTGAAACATTCCTGCACATTCCAGCAGTTGCACACAATATACAATTCTACGCAGACGCGCTCTCGCTCAGTTCAGCACGCAGTGGTACTAAACTCGCGATAAAAGCATTCGCTCATTAAGTACCAGCGTGCTTCAATGGTCTGCTTTAGAATTGATAATTGTGTGCAACCGCTTTTACTATTCTAACTGTTTCACAATTGCCGATACACACTTATATAAAATCTGCGGATGGATGAGTTTGTGCGGGCAAGACAAGTCAGCCATCCGCTTGCCTTCTTTTTCTTCTACTGTGAAACTACACGCGGAAGCGGCGGTTAAGTTCAAGCGTGGTGCTTCTTCCACCGATCACAAAGATTCCGAAGAGTTGGACGAGTACCACGAAGACTGCAACCAGTGTCAGCAGCTTCCATGTCACAACCTCCAGACTGACTAACAGTAACTCGACTGCAGCGAGCAGAGTCAGTTCCAACTGCGGCATAATGTAACTTCGCCAGTCACGATGGCGCACCATCATAAATACGAAGATTGCAATATTCGTTGCGATTACGACAACCGGAATCGCAATATTGACCGACCATCCTTCATATCCAAGGGCAAAGTCAACCGCAAGCACAAGCGCCGCACTGATCACGCCCTGGAATATGATTTTCTGCTGTTCATCTGCCAGTGGCTGCGCG
Source organism: Butyricicoccaceae bacterium (assembly GCA_963659815.1). Classification (GTDB taxonomy): domain Bacteria; phylum Bacillota; class Clostridia; order Lachnospirales; family Lachnospiraceae; genus Coprococcus_C. Next base: position 13,898 of record CAVKUW010000121.1, on the reverse strand, counting down.
GTAAACGTAAATGTAAAATACAGATACGCAATTCCGGCCAGGCTCACCAGCGACCAGCGAACGCCACGGTACGTCATATAATTCACGATGCCCAGCACGATCACACCGACAACTACGCAAAACGTCACAATACGGATTGCAAGACGCATCCGCTGCTGCTTCGGGAACATGTCCGGATAGACCGGCTGCGCCTGCTCTGTCTCCGACAGCGCACCCTTGCAAAGCGGGCAGATCAGGCTGTCATCCTTCACTTTGATATTACAGCGATTACATTTACTCATAATACACTCCATTCGTCTCTACCGAGACATCAATTCCATCTTCTGCAAGCTTGCGGAAGAACACCTTCTGTACGTCTACTTCCCGCACCGCCGAGCTGAACGTGAACACCAATGTATCCTTATAGGACACAACCGCCGCCTTCAGGTTCTGGTTCTTCGACATGGACAGGATCGCATACAATGACTCCACATACGCGTCGTACGGGCTTGCAAGCTTCACTAACCCAAGGTTCGTCACACAGCCCGAGTTCGCCTTTGCAGACATCTGGTAGATGATCTTCATTGCAATATTCTTGATAAAAAGCGGTGTTGCACGCAATGCCTTGTTCTTCTCGTTTGACACATTGTATGCCATGATCTCTTCGAGGTGTTCCTTCGTGATCTGGCTTTTCAGGCTCTCTGCCACCTGTGCAAGCACTTCTTCAAATGTATAATCTTCCCGCTCTGCCCGGAACATCGCCGACACGACAGCAAAGAAATTCTTCGTTGTTGCGGAACCATAATACGGACGCAGGTTTACCGGCACACATACCGCAAGCGGACGTCGGTGTGGGATACTGTGCATATAGCCCTTGTATACCGACCATGCAAATACACCGAGCAGATACTGATTGACGGTCACACCATACTGTTTTGCCACATGTTTGACATCCGGCAGATGCAGATATCCATGCATAATTCCGAAATATTCACGCGGGAACATTTCCCCACGGATGACAAGCGCCTTTTCCGTCTTATAGCTCTTCTTTGCCGGGCGCTTATAATGCTTCAGATAGCTGTCCTCCCGGTCGACGGTCGTCTCCTCATGCAACTCCATGCGGTCACCCTTGCCAATCTCTGGATGCACCAGTCGCAGATACTGGTACACAAGCTCTTTTAAAAACATTAACGCACCATTGCCATCGGTCAGTGCATGAAAGACTTCCAAACTGATTCGCCGTTCATAATATAACACCCGGAAGAGATATTCCCGATTTAACAGCGGATTGATATACTGGCAAGGTCCCATGTCCTCCTGCATCACGCGAGGTGCCGGGTTCGGATTATCCTCAAAATAATACCAGAATACACCGGTCTTCATACGCACATGCATGACGTCAAAATATGGAAGTACCATGTCGAGTGCCTGTTGCAATTTCTCCGGCTGGATTTCCTCGGTCAGTGTTGCCGCAATCCGGTATACATTGCTTGATTTGCGGCTGGCAATCACCGGGAAGAGATTGGCGGTATTATCCAGCTTGTCAAACCGTGCCTCACGGATTCGCTTCGGCGGTGTCTTCCTGTTCGTATTTTTATTTGTCATTTTCTGTTTTTTCTTACCCATTTTATTCAAGTCCTGACTTCTCATTTAGTCCTATGAATATTTCTGTATAACATCATTTATTATAAAGAAAAAAGGGACCGTATATACGATCCCTCGTTCTTATGGAAGCTACTGATCGGATTCGAACCGACGACCTATTCATTACGAGTGAATCGCTCTACCAACTGAGCCACAGTAGCATGACAACCATTCTCCTATTTACATAGAAGTCTTAGCTGCATGTGATACTCTACCACACTAACTCAGATTTGTCAAAGCATAAGTTGACTTTGTATCTTTTATTTTTGACACCAACTGTTTATCATCCGTCAGAATCAAAATCTGCTCGGATGGAATCTCTTCTATACTCGCAAAAAATCCCTGCATCTGCGCATCATTCATCTGTGGCAGACCATCAATCACAACTGGCATATGCTCTTTGCATAACCGTGTTGCAATTCCTACCCGCACTGCCATTCGCACCAGTGGAAAATCCACCGCATCAATCTGCGTAATATCTGTAAATGCACCATTTTTCTTAATTACCAGTCGAAGCTTTTCATCAATCTTCGCGTCCTCATACAGTCCACCAGTCACGCGCTGCATGATATCCGTCATATGCTCATTGATAATATAATTCCACTCTTCTACATAGCTTCTGGAAAGCTCCTGAATCGTGTTAATCGCAAGCGTCGTCGCATATATCTCGCGCTCAATCGCCTGTTTTCTGCCCTCGCACACACGGATTTCATCCTCCAGCTGTGCTTTCTGCTTCTTCCGTTCCAGAATCTCACTTTCCGTCGCACGCAGCTCTTCCTTGAGATCCATATATTTCCGCGCAAAACTCATGTCGATCTCGACATCCTCATACGCCTCGTTTTTACGTTCCAGTTCATAGACGATCTTCTTGAATTCTTCCTCCGAAGGTGCCTGATTTTCTCCATCCAGTGCGCCTTTTCTGTGCAAACCATCAATGATCGTCATCACAACAAACAATGCCGTACAGAACACAAAGAGCTGCCGCACACCGCCATCAAACGGAAGAATATACACAAGTGCTGCAATCACGCCAATAACCAGCAATCCTGTCAAAGCAATCATCCACCAGCGATCCGTCAGCTTTTTCGGTGCCTTATAATCCTTCAGCAGATCCGCATCCAAAAATACACTGTTTTCCTGCAAGGAATCCAGATGCTCGTTAAGTTCCTCATCTTCCTCGTATTTCGTGCCTTTTTCTGTATCAATCAATCGTCTGGCTTCCCGTTTCCGCTTCGCCGTCTCGATTGCAAATTCCTCATCATTGTCCGCAATCTTCTTACGGACTTCCTTCAACGCTTCTTCGTCACCATCGTATTGCTTCAGTTCTTCTTTCAGTTCCGCAATCTGCTGCTCTGTCTCCGTCACATCCAGTGCATTTTTCTGGTCGCGCAGGATTGCGAGTGCCCGTCTTTTATCCAGATTGGAAGAACCGGTGGTTGCCAGATTCGTGACAAATGTATTAAGTTCCTCAGCCGCGCCTTCCGTTTCTTTTTGCTGGCGAATATAGAGTGCATCACTATACGTCTTTTTATCCACGCCGGTCAGCGACTCATACAGACTGTTCTTGTGCTTGAGCTTACCGACACGTCCATTCTTCACATTTAATACCTGTGTCGTCATATTGTGCTTGCGGAAGCTGCGCTCCACCAGATACTCGTCGCCATCCTTTATCACATACGCCTTGCCAGAAAATCCGCGTCCATCCATCGGCTTATGATGCGCCAGATCGTCGTCCTCCGTCTCCGGAAATGTACCGATACCATACAGCGTTGCATATTCAAAATCCGCGACCGTACTCTTGCCCGCATTTCTCGTACCATACAGTACATTCACGCCCGGCTTCAGGTTGATCTCACGATTATGAAATTTTCCAAAATCTTTTAATAATAATTTACTGAAATACATCGTTATTTGTCTCCTGCGCCAAGCAGGGCTTCCATACAATAATGCAATGCCTTATCGCGAATCGCCTTATCGCCGCCTTTTTTATCATCTGACAATTCGTCCATCAGCCTGCCAAGCAGATTGTCATGATTCGACACATATAACTCGTCCATATCATAATCACATTCCGTCTTATCAATCACTTCGTTAATACAATAACGGCGTGTCAGTTCGCTCAGATTGATCTCCATATTCTGTGCAACGCGCCCACGCAGCAAAATCCGGTAAATGTTATCCGCCCCCAGCTCCTGCATCTTTCCTTCTACAAGATTGCAGATATCGCCATTTGTATAGGTCGAATTGATATCCATCGCCATATTTACATATTTTCTACATGCAAATGGCACAAATGTGATCGTTGTCTCGCCGGAGGTTGCCACCTCGCCTAAAATATAGCCGTGCTTTCCGGTCTCTGTATAAGAAAGCGGCTCCAATGTTCCTGCAAACGCCATGTGATTCTTCAAAATATGTGCCGGCTTGTGCATATGTCCAAGCGCCACATACTGAAATCCCAGCTTCGCCACATACTCCTTAGAAAATGGCATGTGTTCCATGTCACCGCCATGTCCAAGCAGAATATTGTATGCATCCGGCTTGCCCGGCCGCATCCGTTCCAGAATCCGTCCAGTGTAAGCCGCTTGTCCATAGCTGTAACCACTGACACAGACATTCAGATCTTCAAAATACACGCTTGCTGCCTGATCCCGTGGCATCACGATCGTATTACTCTCAAATGTATATGTCTCCCATGCGGAACCCGGATCAATATAGTCCTGATCTCCGGCAATAATTACCGTCTTTGTATTTGGAATCTTCCGAAGCTGGAAATCCAGTTCCTTCAAATCCTGTTCCGTCGGCTTTGTATAGAATAAATTTCCTGCAATCAACAATAATTCAATTTTCTGTTCTTCGCACACTTCAATCAGGCGATGAAATGTACTGTAAATCTCCTTCGCCCGCGCATCGCTCCAGATCCTTCCCCGATCCGGCTGTACGCCCAGATTTACGTCTGCTATATGTATAAATTTCATAGTGTTACCTTGCCTCCATGCAGGCTCTCATGCTCCTGCACCAGTTCCTGATATAAGTCCAGCACATTCCAGTGAATGTTATGTTCTGTCACAACTGCCCGATAATTGATCTGTGGCATACCGGCTTCTTTACATGCCACAAGAAAACGATTCAACAACCCGTCCGAAAACTCCGAAAATAATATCATCTGATCCGGCAGTTCTTTCCCTTCGTACCAATCTCCGGTCTGTTCAAATCCCGGCAATCCGGCATGACAGCCGATTTGCTGAAGAAAACGCTTCCGTGCAATCTTCTTACAGGAATATCCAAGCCGCATGCCAAGCGTTTCTAATTGTCTGTGCTGTTCCGCCGGAACACTGTATAAAAGTATCGTTGGCATCGCATCCGCCTCCATTCCCACATTACATACTTCTGATTATTTTATCGCATCGGTACATTGAAATCAAGCTTTTCCAGAAATTCACGAGAGTTTCACAAAAGAAAGGACTGTCCACCATTTTCGTGTACAGTCCCTTTTCATTCTTCATTATCTTTCTTTATTTCACATATGTCATCTTGACCGTTGCATCAGATCATATTACCACACACAGGGCAAGTTGCCATACCTGGTGCAAGTTCATATCCACAAGCTGCACAAAAATGAACCTGCATATCCCCATCATGATTCACCGGTGCTTCCATTGCAACATTAGTATTCTCAGCAACACTATCTCGAATCAATATCGAATTATTTTTCTGACGTTTGTCCATAAATCTTGCATAATAATTCGGATATTCATCCTGCTGCTGTTCATCTGAAAATAATTTAATCAAAAAATCATCTGTAATATCTTGATCATAATTATAATTACGGATACTCTCTGCTTCTATATCTGCCAATTCATCATCGTAATCATAATATGTTAAATCAAAAATATCCGCAATATCCTCGATATTCTCTAACCCTATATTTTGTAATTTATTATTCTTGTCAGAAATAATATTAAGATTTTTCTTAAACTGTATAATTTTACTATTAATATCTGCTAGTTTCCTATTTTCAGTCTCAACAGTTTTAGAAAAGCTTTCGTCAAATGAGTCTAGCTGTCCTTGGGCAATAGAATTTGCCAAATTAATTTTATCAACTGTTTTATAATGTGTATTTTCAATTATTTTATATGCCAGATAACCCAATCCACCAAGTACTCCAAGAGAAACAACTATCTTTAAAAGTCCTCCCACAGTACACCATAAATATTGCCACAACTTCTTGAAAAAACCATAATGGTGGCTTATTTCTATATAGGAATCCTTCGTACTGATAACCCAAGGCAAAAATGCTTTGAAAAGCAGTAACAAAATTATTATCGCTCCAATTACACCTACAATTGCATATATTATAAAACTACTTTTTTTATCTGTTGAAACGGATGTATTTGTCTGACTGCTCAACTGCTGCCTCATCTCATCACGTCGCTGCGCAGACTGTGTTTTTATATTTGCAACATTTTGTTGGATCTGATTTTGTTGGATTGCAAACGAATTTGATTGATTTGTATAATGATTCGTACTATTTTGCAATATACTGCTTGCTTCATTTTTTAACTTGTTTAACAAATCATCTCTATAATTTTCAACATCCGAAAACGTATCAAACCATAAACCGATTCCAGATATGAACGATATGATACATGATAAATAATCTTCATCTTTACAGTACCCATTAATATCATTACACGCTGTCTGATAAAAAATATTAATACCATTATGTATATCCTCTAGTAATGATTTTTGAAGTTCTCCCTTGAAATCTGGACAACTTAACATTCGTGTATATCTTTCATATAAAATGTCCACATCGCAACCGAAAAAAAGAATATTATCCACATCATTGAAATATACTCGCTTAACAGCCGCCAAACAGTAACCATACCACCCCTTATAAGTCCAAGGTGCATTTTCCATAATTTCTTCGAAATACTCTTCTGCACTATCTATATCAGCCTCCGTATTTCTATTCAAAATATTTAAAGCCATTTGATATGTATTTTCGATATCGACACCATTCGCACTCGTAGATAATACACTATTTTTAATATTTTCACTAATTACATCTATTTTACTTGATAAATCAGAATGGACACTTTCAATATGTTCATCTGTCTTTCTAAATTCTTTAGACGAATTATGCACCAAAAAGATGTTATCACATGCCAGACACGCGTATTTTTCCTCTGTTAACCCTTGTACTTTTTCACTGCCACAATTCGGGCACTTAATTGCTACCATTATCCTCTCTCCTTCTCATTTTTTATCTTTCTTATATCTAACTGTCTACTAATTTCCTGACATTTTAATGCAAACTCATTGTTGTCAGAGATCTGGCTTAATTGAGATATTAACGCGTGTATATTAAGATTTTCATTATATACATTATATGAGCTTACTGGATCTTCACATCTCATTCGTTCAATTATTGATTCTGCCCACTGTTTATTTATAGAATCAGTAACTCCCGCTGCCAATATCTGCATTTCCTGTATCAGTGCCTTAAATTCCTGAATTGATGACTGCTCATCCGCCTGCACATTTTCTATATATTTCTTACTCCACAAAAGAACTAATTCCACGACAATAAAAGCGCTCAAAATCCCTAACTGAATAAGATACGACCATTTTTCCATTGCTTTCGGAAATTTATTGCAATATTTTATAAATATATAAATCTGTACAATAAAATATACCCCGCTTATGTATATCAATGGAAGTCGTGACGCAGCCTCTACTTTACTCCTGCTTTTATACATATACACACTGAAAATAGGCTGTATAATAAGTGCAACAATACAAAATATATATTTCATTAAATATCCCTCCTTGTTCCACAGTTCATACAGAATTTAGCATCCACTGGCAATTGACATCCACATTGAATACAAAAAGTCTGCTTTTGTATTTCAAGTTTATTACCACAATTAATGCAAAATTTAGCATTATCTGAAACTGTTGCGCCACAATTAGGGCATACTATATTATTAGGTTCATTTCCCTGGTATGATGAATCTGCTGCCTGTTTAATATTATCATTAATCATATTTCCCATAGAAAATGCCAAAGGAATCTGTGCCATCATGTTCGCTGGGTTAGATGCAAATCCTTCATTCTTAGCGAATGTTTTACTTACATCAAATTGTTGCTCCTGCTGCCACGTATAACCTTGAAGTTCGCGCGATTTCGCATATCCCTCCGCTTCTATTACTGTTGCATCTCGCTTACTCATAGCATTTATAACATTGGCTTCTCGGTTACCCATTGCTTCATATCGCTTCTTGACCATATTATTGTCAAGTCCTTTTAAAATTTCTAAATCATCAGGATTAATCGTGATTGATGAAACAAAAAAATTAAGAATTTTTATACCAAAACTCATAATATCGCGTTCAATCTGGGCAGATATATTAGTTGATATATCATTTAAGTGTTGGTTAATAGTGTTATAACTATATTTACTTAATTCCAACGCTAGGCAGTTTTTCACTCTGGTTACAATCAAGTCTTTAAAATATTTTTGAATACTTTTAACGGATAATTCACTTTCAGTGCCTACCATATTTATCAAAAGACTTCGTCCATCTGTAATCTTTAACCCAAATGAACCATTCGCACCTACGCCATAATTATAGCCATATTCAGGATCTTTAATGGTAACCTGACTCGGTGTTCCCCACACAACGTCCATCATGGTTGCTAGATTTATGAAATATACTTCTACATGAAATGGTGACACACCACCCGAAACAAGATTTCTTAACTTTGAAATTAAAGGAATATTCTTTGTTGTAAGCGTATATCTACCAGCTTTGAAGGTATCAAGTGCTTGACCATCGCTGAAAAATACCGCCTCCTGAGATTCATGTACTATTAATTGTGATAACGTATTAAAATCCTCTGCTGGATGTTTATATATCAATACGTCATTATTCCCCTCGTACTTTATAACCTCCTGGATTGCCATCTTTCGTCCTCCCTATTTATATTTTTAACCCCAGGACTATATATTCTGATAAATAAGAATCATCAGCTATAGTCCCAGAATTAATATTTATTCTCACAATATAGTCAGTTCTCTGATATTATAAATATGCAAAGAACTGACTACAAAGTGAGAATTCAAAAAAGGTGTAAGTATGTTGTACACCACACTTACACCTCTTAATATATAAAATAAGGTATCAGAAAAAAGCTCCGTACGAGCCTATCTGTGTTGCGGGTACTTGCACTACCTTCATTCATCCTACAAGGTTGCCGCCTTGTAAAACTGCACACTTTTCTCTTGAATTCTCATTCTGATTTTATCATACATATGTTTTGATTACAAGCAGAAAAAGAGAAAAGTGTGCAGTTCAGCAGGCGGCAACCATACTGAACGAAACGAGTAGTGCAAGTACCCGCAACACAGAAATCTCTGCTACACACAAATTTATTTTATCTTAAAAATAGGTTATTTACAACACTTACTTTTTAAATTCACGATAGTTTCAACCGAGCAGGCTGCACCCAAAATTTAAACTGTGAGCATAGATTCTGCATAACATCTTATTTCTCAAAAGAAAGGACTGTCCACCATTTTCGTGTACAGTCCCTTTTCATTCTTCGTTACCTTTCCATATGTGCATATTTTTCTTTCGTAGCAAGTCCGCCCCGAATATGGCGCTCAGACTTATTGACGTCTAACACCTTTCTTGCTTCATGTGCGAGACGCAGGTTAATCTGCTCTAAGCGTTCCGTGACGTCTTTATGTACGGTTGACTTCGAAATACCAAACTTCCGCGCAGCCTGTCTGACTGTTGCCCCCTCCTCAATGATATATTCACCGATTTCAAGTGCCCGTTCTTCAATGTAATCTCTCAACTATACAAACCTCTGTTTGACTGTTTGTACAGTGTATGAAGATGGTTAAAGTAATATGATATGAGCGAATCTTAATTTAAACTTTATGATATTTTGAATGGCATGATTGTTATATTCTGATTATCCTATAACAACTTTTCAATCTTCTTCATCAGCGCGGCAATATTGATCGTCAACCTGCCATCATATAATCCGACAGGAATATCCGCATCAATCCCATAAATCACCGGAAAGATCTCTTTGTTGAATTCATATACCATAATGCGCTTCTGATATGGATCCACAATCCAGTATTCCTTCACGCCCGCATCCATATATTTCGAAAGCTTCTTCCCATAGTCACGAAGACGGGTGGATTTCGAGATCACTTCCAACACAAAATCCGGTGCACCATATATACAACGCACCTTCATCCGGTCAATGTCGCACAGAATAACGACATCCGGCTGCAGCATCGTCTTATCATCGCAGTCAAGCTGTACGTCAACTGGAGAAATAAACGGCATGCACGGTCCATCATTGTCCAGAATAAAATTCGATATCTGACGATGAACTTCTCCCGCAATCAATTGATGTATCGTAGACGGTGCTGCCATATCATAGATACAGCCATCAATCAGCTCTACCCTGCGGTCTTCCGGTAACGCATAATAATCATCCAACGTATACTGCCCCTGTACCTTCGCCGCATACGCCGTACCAGAATCCTCAACCATATCCGCATACAGGTAATCACGGTCGCCATTTTCAAAGATACGTGCCAATGCCTCAAGTGTATCGTAGCGCGGTGATTTCGTCTCGCCCGTAAAAATCTTCTGCACGGTTCCAAGCGGAACCCCCGACATCTGCGACATCATGTTGTACGTGTATCCATGTTCCCGTTTCTTTTCTTTCATTTCTTCGATTGTCATATGCATCGCTCCTTTGGAATGTATTTTCCATTGCCAGTCCCTTTATATCAAACATAGCACGTTTTCTCTCGCAAGTCAACCGTATTTTGCCCGTATTTTATCCAAATATTGTGTTTTATTTTCTTTTATTTAATTTCTGTTGCCCATAAAATACCCGTTTTTATGTTTATCTTTATGAAATGCAACTTAGGATTGACATTCTTTCTATAATAGTGATAGTTTATTAAGCGAAATATGGACATACTACAGAAAAATGGTGATATAAAATGAACGAAAACGTAAAAGCCGCCAATCCGCTTGGCACACAAAAAGAATCAAAATTACTTGTCAAATTCGCAATTCCCTGCATCATTTCGATGCTGGTAACTGCACTTTATAACATTGTCGATCAGATCTTTATCGGACAGGGTATCGGAATCAACGGAAATGCAGCGACAAATATTACATTTCCACTCTCAACAACATGTACGGCAATTTCCCTGTTGCTTGGAATCGGAAGTGCGACCAACGTTTCCCTGAAGCTTGGCGCAAAAGAGGATGAAGAAGCTGCCGATTATGCTGGCTGTGGTATCTGCCTGATGACGATCTTCGGCCTTGCATTATTCGCATTTACCTCGATCCTGCTTACACCAATGCTCAAATTCTTCGGTGCAACAGCAGAAGTCCTGCCGTATGCACAGGAATATACACGCATCGTTGCGATCGGATTCCCATTTCTGATTGCAAACACTGGTATAAGCAAGCTAATACTTGCAGACGGAAGCCCGCGTTATTCGATGATTTCCATGCTGATTGGTGCCATCGTAAATACGATTCTTGATCCAATCTTCATCTTTACATTGAATATGGGAATGCGCGGTGCCGCTCTCGCAACGATTCTTGGTCAGATTGTATCGTTCTGCATCAGCTTGCGATATATGTTCCATTTCAAAACTATCCGGCTGCGCAGACGTTGTTTCCGAATCCGTGGGAATTATTTTGCCAACATCATGCGTTTCGGTGCCAGTGCATGCTTCAACCAGATTGCTATGACTGTCGTGCAGATCGTGATGAACAACGTCCTGTCACATTACGGTGCATCATCCGTCTACGGAAGTAATATTCCACTTGCCTGTGCCGGTATTATCACGAAGGTCAACATGATCTTCATGTCCTTTGTCATCGGTATCTCACAGGGCATCCAGCCGGTCATAGGATTTAACTACGGTGCAAAGAAATACAACCGCGTGAAGAAAACATATCTGCTGGCACTTGCCACCGCAACCTTCCTGTCACTGATTGCATTTGCATGCTTTCAGCTTTTCCCACGACAGATCATCCGTGTCTTCGGAGAAGGAAGCGAACTTTACTATCAGTTCTCCGAACGGTATTTCCGGATTTATATGTTCTTCACCTTGATCAACGGCATCCAACCTGTGACAGCGAATTTCTTCAATTCCATTGGCAAATCGCAGCTTGGTATCTTCATGTCGCTGACGAGACAGATTCTCTTCCTGCTGCCACTCATCGTGATCTTCCCGATCTTCATTGGAATCGACGGTGTCATGTATGCAGGTCCGATTGCAGATGTCGCAGCCGCTGCGGTCTGTGGTGTATTCACGATCAAGGAATTACACGAGTTGACACATCTGGATAAAATTAACTAATTAATCACCTATTATTTTCTAGCTCATTTTGCCTACCAAAGTTTAATTATCTTTAATTTGACTTTTCTATTTTTTCTATTACAATTATATTAACTCAATTTAATATCGGAGGATTTTATATGACACTTGATCAATGTAAAGATTTTAACAAACAAATTGGATTAAAAATCAAAACATTACGAGAAGAACAAGGAATTTCGCAATCTGAACTAGCTGAGAAATCAGGCATAAGCACTACTTATTTAAGCCTATTGGAAAATGGGAAAAGAGACAATATTACATTGTCTACACTATACATGATTGGCGATGCTCTCCATGTAGAAATCAGTCAATTATTATGTTTTTGCTCTCATAGTATTGACGAATCCATGGATCAGCCTAATCCTGATGAGGAAGCAGAAGCACGGCAATTGATGATTCACAACGAAAGGATTCTTCTGTCATTTTATCCAGATAAATATTACAATAATAAAATTTCTTCTCTTCTGGAATTTTTGTTATATTTACCGCTGATTGATAAAACCATGTTGTATGATGCATTAAATGCTTTTCAAGGACACATTTTAGGAAACGAAGTTTATATATGTAAACGGATAAATGCTTTAATCAAACACATTGTTGATTCACCAGCCAAGCAATTTGCTGACAATCAATTAAACTTACTCCACCAAAAAAGAGAGCAACACATTGTTGATCTTAATATACAAGAAGGAGACATAGACATTTCTGGATATTATCAATATTGTAATCTTATAAAAAACAAACTAAGCCGATATCAATTAGAGTCTCGACTTGATAATTTGCAAAAGGAGATTAACAAATGTACAAAAACATTATAACAACTAAATTATATAC
>CAVKUW010000121.1:0-987 GCA_963659815.1 Butyricicoccaceae bacterium | reverse complement strand
TTGATAAGTATTTTGATTTTACACTTCAAGAATCCTTAACTATAAAGTCTTACTTAGTAGAAAAAATTTCCTATGTTTTTTCCCATGCCATTGATTATCGTCTGCCTTTCGACACACCTAATCAAAAATATATGAAACTACATAATTACATTAAAGACATTTTCTTTTATTCGTTTGACATTACTCCTATTTCTTACTGTAATAGGAAAATGGACTATAACTGTCTACGGACATCAATTGTTCCAAATGAAATTGGTAGTGCATGGGTTTTAATGTTACAAAGAAACTACGTTGTTACCCTATATATACTATCTCATCTTGCCAGATTATATCGAACCACATTTAAGGAATTACGTCCGCTTTTTATAAAACAATTGCATGAATACAACTTTCTAGATAATTCTATCAACTGGTTTAGATTTGATAGAACAGAAATTTCAAAATTATATAGAATGAAATTATTACTTGAAAAAATTTATGAATTAAACAGTCTCATCATCCATGCTAACAAATAATCTTTTTTATATATGTGAAATGCTTTCATATCAGGATAAAAAGCATGTACACCGTTTTTTCGATATACATGCTTTTTCTTTGTTTTATTATTTATTTTGTAATCCGATCGATCTTCTCGCGTTCTTCCTGCGTAAATGTCATATTCTTCAACATGCCGATGTTATCTAAGATTTGGGAAGGTCTTGAAGCACCGATCAGCACACTTGTAATATCGTTATCACGCAGAATCCATGCAAGTGCCATCTCTGCCAGTGTTTGACCACGATTTTCCGCGATCACGTTAAGTGCGCGAACCTTTGCAATCGTCTCCTCATTGATGGCTGTCTCCTTCAGGAATCTGCCATCGGTACGGATACGGCTGTCCTCCGGAATACCATTTAAGTAACGATTTGTAAGTAAGCCCTGTGCCAACGGACAGAATGTGATGATACCGATACCGTTTGCGGCTGCGTAATCTTTGAGTCCATCCTC
>CAVKUW010000120.1:0-9196 GCA_963659815.1 Butyricicoccaceae bacterium | reverse complement strand
AAATGATCGGAGGCGAGAGCATGGGAAACTGGTTTGAGAATATGGAGCCAATGAACATACAGGAAGAGCGTGCGAATACTAAGAGAGAAAGAGAACGGGCGGATCAGGCAGAAAAATCGTTGATTGATCTTATGAAAAAAGTGTATGGAACAAAAGATATTGTAGTGGGAAAACTTGTAGAATCCTACGACAAAACCGAGGATGAAGCACAGAAACTTGTGGAAAAATATTGGTAGACAAAGATAGTAGTATAATTATTTGTGTTTACATTTTCGGGGTTGACACAACTGTTTATTGTGCTAAAATGTTTCTTGATAGGTGCATTTGCTGAATGACGATGCACCTGCAAGAACATAATAAGCAGAAAGACGTTGAAGGTGCAACAAGGATTTTCAAGACCTGACAGAGAGACGGGGTCACGGCTGCAAGCCCTGTTCAGTAGAGGAAGATCTCATTTTCACACCGGAGTCGCGGATTTGAACATGCCGTTGTCGTGGTGCAGTGGAAAGTAGGATTCGTCGTGTTATGCACGTTACGCATACAATGAGAGCGACTGTCACAGTCGAATCAGGGTGGTACCGCGGATATTACTTCGTCCCTAATATAGGACGGAGTTTTTTTAATGGAGGAAAACAGGAAATGAAAGAAAAGTTGCAAAGCATCAGAGAACAGGCACTTTCCAAGATCGCCGAGGCACAGGATATCAACCTCTTGAATGATATCAAGGTGTCGATCCTTGGTAAGAAGGGTGAATTAACCCAGGTATTGAAGAGCATGAAGGATGTGGCTCCGGAAGATCGTCCGAAGGTTGGACAGATGGTAAATGAGACACGTGCGAACATCGAGGCAAAGCTCGAGGAGAAGATGAAATCCATCAATTCGGCTCTGCGTGCAGAGAAGATGAAGCGCGAGACGATCGATGTTACACTTCCGGGTGTGAAGAAGATCGACGGACACAGACATCCAAACCAGATCGCGCTTGAAGATCTGGAGCGTGTATTTATCGGTATGGGATATGAAATTGTATCCGGACCGGAAATCGAATATGACAAATACAACTTTGAGCTTTTGAATATCCCTGCAAACCATCCGGCAAAGGATGAGCAGGATACATTCTATATCACAAAGGACATTCTGCTTCGTACACAGACATCACCGGTACAGGCAAGAATCATGGAGCAGGGCAAGCTGCCAATCCGTATTCTGTCACCGGGACGTGTATTCCGTTCTGACGAAGTAGATGCAACCCATTCACCATCCTTCCATCAGGTTGAGGGACTGGTTGTTGACAAGGGAATCACAATGGCAGATCTGAAGGGAACACTCGATCAGTTCGCGAAGGAGTTCTTCGGCGAGAAGACAAAGACGAAGTTCCGTCCGCACCATTTCCCATTTACAGAGCCTTCTGCAGAGGTGGATATCACATGCTTCAAGTGTGGTGGCAAGGGCTGTCGTGTATGTAAGGGCAGTGGCTGGATTGAGATTCTTGGTTGTGGTATGGTACATCCACATGTATTGGAAATGTGTGGCATTGATCCAGAAGAGTATTCCGGATTCGCATTTGGTATCGGACTGGAGCGTATCACACTTCTGAAGTACGAGATCGATGATATGCGTCTCTTGTACGAAAACGACACAAGATTTTTGAATCAGTTCTAAGATGGAGGTAAGAAGATGAATACACCGATTTCATGGTTAAAAGTATATGTTCCTGATTTAGACGTGGATGTACAGGAGTTCGTAGACGCGATGACACTGTCCGGTTCCCATGTAGAAGGATACGAGAAGAAAGATAAGAACTTAGAGAAGATAGTAGTTGGTAAGATCGAGAAGATCGAGAAGCACCCGGATGCAGATAAGCTGATTATCTGTCAGGTAAATATCGGTGCTGAGACAATCCAGATCGTAACAGGTGCTCCAAATGTAAAGGAAGGCGACCTTGTACCAGTTGTCTTAGATGGCGGTAAGGTTGCAGGCGGACATGATGGCGAGCCACTTCCAGAGGACGGCATCAAGATCAAGAAGGGCAAGCTTCGCGGTATCGAGAGTAATGGTATGATGTGCTCCATCGAAGAGCTTGGTTCATCCAGAGATCTGTACCCGGAAGCACCGGAATATGGTATTTATATTTACAGTGAAGAGTCAGGCGTAAAGCCGGGCGATGATGCGATCGCAGCGCTTGGTCTGCATGATTCCGTTGTAGAGTACGAGATCACATCAAACCGTGTCGATTGTTTCTCTATGATCGGTATGGCAAGAGAGGCTGCAGCAACATTTGACAAGGAATTCCATGAGCCGGAGATCAAAGTACAGGGCAGCGGCGGCGATGTGAATGATTACATTACGGTAGATGTACAGGCACCGGATCTGTGCCCGCGTTACACAGCCAGAGTTGTTACAGATTTGAAGATTGGTCCTTCACCAAAATGGATGCGTGAGAGACTGGCTTCTCAGGGAATCCGTTCGATCAACAATCTGGTTGATATTACAAACTATGTTATGGAAGAATATGGTCAGCCAATGCACGCGTATGACTTAGATACGATCGCAGGCAAGAAGATCGTTGTAAAACGTGCAAATGACGGCGATACATTTGTGACACTGGACGGTCAGGAACGGAAAATGGACAAGGACGTTCTGATGATCTGTGACGGCGAGAAGGAGATTGGTATCGCCGGTATCATGGGTGGTGAAAACTCTATGGTAACAGACGATATCAAGACATTGCTGTTCGAGGCAGCCTGCTTCGATGGTACGAATATCCGTCTGACAACAAAGCGAATCGGTCTTGCGACAGATGCAGCCGCAAAATTCGTAAAGGGACTTGATCCAAACTTGGCAGAACAGGCAATCGATCGTGCCTGCCAGTTGATCGAGGAGCTTGGCTGTGGTAAGGTCGTTGACGGTATGGTTGACGTATATCCAAATCCAGTCAAGGAGATCGAGCTTCCGTTTGAGCCGGAGAAGATGAACAAGCTGCTCGGAACAGACATTTCCTCTGACGTTATGCTTTCCATCTTCAAGAAGCTGGAGCTTCGTTATGACGAGAAGACAAATATGCTGACAATCCCTACTTTCCGTCAGGATCTGAAATGTATGGCAGATCTTGCAGAGGAAGTGGCACGTTTCTATGGCTATGCAAATATTCCGACGACTCTGCCACATGGCGAGTCCACTGCCGGTAAGAAGAGCTATGCAGAGCGTGTAAATGATATCGTAAGAAATATTGTCGAGGGCGATGGTTTCTCTGGAGCTATGCATTATTCATTCGAGAGTCCGAAGGTATTTGACAAGCTGCTCATCCCACAGGATTCCGTATATAGAAAGGCAATCCAGATCATGAACCCACTTGGCGAGGACTTCTCTATCATGAGAACGCTTCCGTTAAATGGTATGCTGACATCTCTTTCTACTAACTATAACCGTAGAAATAAGCATGCGAGACTGTATGAGCTTGCAAATGTATATCTGCCGAAGGCACTTCCATTGACAGAGCTTCCAGATGAGCGTATGATGCTGACGCTTGGTATGTTCGGCGAGGGCGATTTCTTCGATCTGAAGGGTGTGATTGAAGAGCTGACAGAGAAGCTTGGATTTGCAAAGGAGATCAACTACGAGCCAACCTCTGAGCATCCATTCTTACATCCGGGACGTCAGGCAAATATCACGAAGGGCAAGCTTTCCGTTGGTTATCTCGGACAGCTTCATCCAGAGGTTGTTGAAAACTATGGCATGAAGAAGGAAGTCTATGTCGCAGTTCTGGATATGCAGACAGTTACAATGCTTACAACATTTGACAGAAAGTACGAAGGTATCGCGAAGTTCCCAAGTGTTACACGAGATCTGGCACTGGTTGTAGATAAGAGTGTATTTGTTGGCGAGATCGAGAAGGTCATCAAGAAGTGTGGCGGCAAGATGTTAGAGAGCTACAAGCTGTTCGACGTTTACGAGGGCGCACAGGTGGCACCGGGTAAGAAGTCGGTTGCATACTCTCTCGTATTCCGTGACAAGACAAAGACTTTGGCGGATGCGGATGTCAATCCGGTTGTAGAGAAGCTTCTTGCAGAGCTTTCGAAGATGGGCATCGAGATCCGTGCATAATAACATAGTTCTGCGTGCAGAATTTTATGGAGCAGATAAATATGAACGAAATGAAATTAAGTGATTTTAATTATGAATTGCCACAGGAGCTGATCGCGCAGGATCCGCTCCTGAAGCGAAGCGATTCTCGGCTTATGGTGTTAAACCGTGAGACCGGTGGGATCGAGCACCGACATTTCTCGGATGTGATTGAATACTTGAATCCGGGTGACTGTCTGGTTATCAATGATACAAAGGTTATTCCAGCCAGATTGATTGGTGTCAAGGAAGATACAGGGGCATCCATAGAGGTGCTGCTGTTGAAACGCCACGATGATAAAGTCTGGGAGACGCTGGTAAAGCCGGGAAAAAAGGCACGTGTAGGTGCGCGTATTTCCTTTGGTGAAGGCAAATTGGTCGGCGAAGTCATCGACATTGTGGAAGAGGGCAATCGTCTGATCCGTTTTGAATACGAAGGAATCTTCGAGGAAGTGTTGGACGAGCTTGGACAGATGCCGCTTCCGCCGTATATCACACACCGTCTGCAGGACAAGGATCGTTATCAGACGGTCTATGCAACACATACCGGTTCGGCAGCCGCGCCAACAGCGGGATTGCATTTTACGAAGGAACTTCTGGCACAGATCAAGGAGAAGGGCATCAAGATCGCAAGAGTGACCTTGCATGTCGGACTTGGTACATTCCGTCCGGTGAAGGTGGAGAATATTTTAGAGCATCATATGCATAGTGAGTTCTATGTGATCGATGAGGAAGCTGCCAATACGATCAATGAGACAAAAGCAAATGGTGGCAAGATTGTATCGGTTGGTACAACGAGCACGCGTACGCTCGAGACGGTTGCAGATGAGAACGGACATGTGCGTGCCTGCAGTGGATGGACGGATATCTTTATCTATCCGGGATATAAATTCAAGGTGGTTGACCGCCTGATCACGAATTTCCACTTGCCGGAATCTACCTTGTTGATGCTGGTTTCTGCATTGTATGACCGGGAGAAGATTCTCGAAGCATATAAGATTGCGGTAGAAGAGAAGTACAGATTCTTCTCGTTTGGAGACGCTATGCTGATTCTATAGAATCGGAGAATGGCGCTGATAAGAAAATAGAATACGATATATGAAGGTATAATCGTATAAAGAGTAACAAAGAAATGGAGGAAAAAGTTATGAGTCGTTTGAAGCAGGCAGTGAAGATGCTGCGGTATAACTTTTCCTCCATTGCTTTTTTTGAGATAGTTTACCGGGTATTGTCATTGGCAATTCTGACACCGGCGATGTATGGACTGCTGAATGTGTCCATGGATATCGCAGGCGTTTCGTATCTGTCATCCGGAACAATTTACCGGTATATGCGTTCGCCGATTACCTATGTCACATTTTTGCTGATTTTGATTCTGATTGCATTTTTCCTGCTTATTAACCTGTCGGGAATTATTTACAGTATGGAAGCCTCCGTGCGGCGGGAAAAATTGAATCCGATGGATATTTTGCTGCATGGAATCGGAAATGCCTGCCGGAGTCTGGCACCGAAGAATCTGCTCACACTTGGGTATGTATTGTTTGTTCTGCCATTCACATATTCGCTGACATTGTCAGGCACGTTGCTCGGCTTGAAGCTGCCGGAATTTTTGACACATTTTCTGAGGAATTATAAGTTCGGAGTGATGGGCGGACTTGCAATCTACCTTGTGCTCTGTCTGACCTTCTTCAAAGAGATTTTTACGCTCAACTATTTTGTCCTGTATAAGGTCAATTATAAGCAGGCGCGCCGTATGAGTAAACAGGCGATGAAACGGCATGTATTACTTATGATGATCGGTGTCATTGCATTAAACCTGGCGATTGCTGTCATTGCGGTGCTGCTGGAAGGTGCATTTGCAGCGGGAATCTCGAAGGTTGTACTCAACCTGATTCCGAACAAAACGGTTGTGACAGTGATTGATACAATCTTCCGTGTCGCGACGGTGATTCTTTATGTGTTGATTGTCATAGTTGCAACGCCGCTGATTCATGCATATATCTGCGCACATTTCTATGAACGCGAAGGCGATATGGATTATGAGGAGTTCAAGAAACTCCATGTAAATAAGATTCAGGAGCGGGAGGAGAAGATTCTTCTGAGCCGTTCACGGAAGAAGCAGCGTACATTTTTGGCTTCTATTGTTGCGTTTGGCCTGATCCTGAATGGTTGCTATGTGTATCTGTCAACCAACAATTACATGTCCTTTCGTATTGCATATCCGACGAATGCATCGGTCACAGCACATCGAGGGGATGATGCAAACGCACCGGAAAATACGATGCCTGCATTTGAGAAGGCAGTCGAGGCTGGCGCGGATATTATTGAGTTGGATGTACGGCAGACGAAGGATGGCATGTATGTCATTATGCATGATGAGAGTCTGAACCGGACGGCGAATGTCAAGCACAAGGTGGGCGAAGTAGATTATGACTACATCAGCAAACTGGATGTCGGAAGTCTGTATGACCGGGCGTATGATGGCACGCGGATACCAACGCTCGAGGAAGTGATTGTATTTGCCAAGGAAAATGATGTGTTCTTAAATATCGAGTTGAAGCCGGCAAGCACCGATCAGAATTATGTGCAGGGCATTGTGAATCTGCTGCATGAATATGATTTTGTGGATCAGTGCATGCTTGGCTCACAGAGTGTCGCGGCGTTACGCGAGGCAAAGGAACTGGATCCGGATATCTCAACGCTCTATATTATGACGATGGCATTTGGCGATTTTGCAGGCATGCAGGGGATCGATGGATTCAGCATCAAACATACGTATATTAGTAACAACATGGTAAGTCGGATTCACGCAAAGGGAAAGAAGATTTACGCATGGACGGTAAACAATGAGTCGGACATCAAGGATCTGTTGCTACTGGATGTGGATGGAATCATCACGGATGATCCTGCCAATACAAAAGAAGTTATATCCAACGCAAATGATTCCATCATTGAGGATTGGATGAAACGGTTGATCTATAAATACTAGATTGAATGTAAAAACAGATTGATTGGAAATCAAAAGGCTGCCAGATGTGGCAGCCTTTTGTGTTATGGTGACGAGGAAAATGCACGCATTTATGCGGTGCGCATCTTGCTCTGCGTGATGCATATTTCATTTATGATGCATCAGCTTATTGTTTGTAAAATGCCGTAATTAGAGCGGTTAAAGCAGTGTAGTCATCCTTGTGCATCAGCTCGCTTGCAGAGTGCATGGCAAGAACCGGAATACCGATATCGCACGCGCGCATTGGCAGGTAGGAGGATACGATCGGACCAAGCGTCTGCCCGCCCGGCATGCCGGAACGGTTGACGGTGCGCTGCAGGGCAATTCCATTTGTGCTACACAGGTCAATGATGCAGGCACCAGCTTCACTGTCACATACATAACGCTGACTGGCACTTGATTTCAGGACAGCACCTTTTCCGAGCAGAACTGTATTGGTAATGTCGGATTTCTCGCTGTAATTTGGATGTGTGGCATGCGCGACGTCCACGGACAGATAAAAACCATCTTCAATCAGTGAAAGCTGGCTGTCTGCGGTAAGTCGCTTAACAATATCGGAGAGTAATGTGCTGTCAGCTCCCTGCTTGGAGCGGCTTCCGATTTCTTCATTATCAAAAAGTGCGCCGATGCAGAGTGTATCGGAAGGCTCTGCGTTTGCCAGTCCTTCTAGGATGGCACAGACCGAAGAGATATTGTCGATACGTGGACTTGTCACAAATGCATCATTCATACCGACGGTCGTTGGTGTATCGCAGATGTACAGGTACAGATCGAAGTCTAAAATATCATCTGGAGAGATGTTTAGTTTTTCTGCCACATAAGAAAGCAGGAAATGGGAATCCGGATTGTTCTGCTGTGTTCCGCTATTTGCAGGAACCGGAATATCTTTCGGGCAAGGGGTATCTGGCTGGTACTTGGAATCTGCTGCGGGCACGACCATATCTACAATCGGAATGAGCTCCTTTTGTACATCCAGTTCTCCGTCTTTGCCGCTGCGTTTCAGATGCGGAGCAAGATTTGGAATGATGGCAACTGGCTTTTCAGAATCAAACAGTTTGACTTCTGGATGAAAAATGGAATCGCTTTTGCAGATCACTTTTCCAGCGAGTCCGAGCGGACGGTCAAACCATGTTTCCTTGATAAGTCCACCGTAAGGTTCGACATTTATTTGCAGATATCCCAGCTTTTTTAATTCAGGGTTCGGCTTTACCTTCAGCATCGGGAAATCTGTATGGGCGCAGGCGATACGAACCTGTGTGGTCCGCTTGCCTTTGATAAATGGAATCACGATCGAAGAAAATGGGGCGAGGTAGTATTTGCCTGCGGCAAGCTCGGCGAGATTTTCTCGGTCGGATATCTGTGTGAAGTTATGTGCATCTAAATATTCTTTGGCGAGGGCGGCAACATGGAACTGGGTTTTGCCGTTCTGTAAGAAACGTAATAAAGTTTGCATGTGATGATCTCCTTTTGAAAAAGTGTGAAACATACTGTGATTTGGATATATAGTTGTATCAGCATCTGTCACTATACGATGTATTGAAACTAAGAAGTACTAGATGTTCTGAAAAGGTGTATTGAGAGCATACGCAACCGCCGCCAATTCGCCATCCGTGGCTCAGTGGCGGCTTGTTTGAACATTGTGTTCAAACATTGCTGGGAATGTACAGAACATCAAGAACTTCTAAGTTCCAAACATATGTATATTGCCAGATACTGATAGAACTATATATATCCAAATCATAGTATGTTTCGAAATCGTGTGGTTCATGTATGTAGTATAGAGAGTTCCTAGTGAGATTGCAAGGCTGGGAGGAAACTTTTGTTGGCGAAATGGGCGTAGAGAGGAAATTTCTGGGGAGAAAACCCACGCGGTGGGTGAGGAGCTGGGGAGAGAGTCTGAAAAAACCAGAGATGATGCGTGAGGATGAAGATTTACCGGTGAAATGGGCGTAGAGAGGAAATTCCTGGGGAGAAAACCCACGCGGTGGGCGTGAAGCTGGGGAGAGAGTCGGAAAAGCCCAAGTATGGCTTGTGCATATGAGATGGGGTAAGTATAATAAGAATTGAAAG
>CAVKUW010000119.1:0-14994 GCA_963659815.1 Butyricicoccaceae bacterium | reverse complement strand
GCTGACAAGTACTAATAGGTCGAGGGCTTATCCTTAGAGGTTTAGAGAACGGAAAGATGATTTGTTAAGAGGTTAGATATAAGATCTTTGTATGAAGTTCTGAAGGTACAGAAAGAAAAGACCGATGAGGTCTTTTTTTTGTATTATAATATGAGACAGAGGGACACTCCTTGTGACAAAAGAAGCGTCCCCGAGGGAGAGGTATGGAACAGCAGCATCAGATACATACAATTTCACCAGTGTATAATGAACATTCTCGTATTTTGATATTGGGGAGCTTCCCTTCAGTCAAATCGAGAGAGGCAGGATTTTTCTATGGACATCCGCAGAATCGTTTTTGGAAAGTGCTTGCAAATGTATTTCAGGCAGAGGTACCTGGTACGATAGAGGAGAAGAAAGCATTTTTATTGGAACATAGAATTGCTGTGTGGGATGTGATCGGACAATGTGAGATTACAGGTTCTTCCGATAGTTCAATCCGAAATGTCGTTCCGAATCCGATTTCAAAAATCTTAGAAACCACAAAGATAGAACAGATCTTTGTGAACGGGAAAAAGGCAGAGCAGTTATATCAGCGGTATATTTATCCGCAGACAAAAAGAAATGCCATCTGTCTGCCTTCTACCAGTCCGGCAAATGCAAGCTGGAATCTGGAGAAGCTGACAGAGGCATGGAAGATTGTTTTAGGTTGAGGTAAAGGTTTTGATCATAATTTTAATTAATAGGAATGCCGCGTCAGAGATGGAATCACTTGTCTCGCGTGGCAATTTCTTTTTTGTCTGAATGATCGTACGGATATCTTTTAATTTCAATGTAAGAAAATCGTCGACGGTCTCAATACCGGCAGCATCAAATATCTGAAAAACAGCTTCTACGATTTCTTTGCGCTTTTCTCTTGGGATTAACGCAATCCATTCCCGAATTGCCTGATTGGCAAGCAGACTTTGATTGGCAGGTGTAACAGCGTGCACAAAATGATTTCCGAGCACTTCCCATGACATCGCGTCGTGCTGTTTTAATCCCTTATTTTCACTTTTAATGACAATATAATCTTCCTGATGTTCAAATAACCGTCCAACCACAGAGGATTCTGGAACAATTGTTGTGATAACAGGTAATAGATTCTGGTATGCTGCACTTGCAACAACGTCTTTCGAAAATCCCGGTCCATCGTTGTTGTAGATAGCGATAATTTGATCACGCAGAGATTTTTCGCAATACATTCCAGCATAGATGGCGAAGTTTCCGCCTTTGGAATGTCCGCCCAGACGAAGCGGAGTATCCAGATTTCCCAGTGCATTTAAATAAGCCAGTGCTTTTTCCTGTCCCGGCGTCTGCTTTAGATACAGCATATTAAAATCTTCGTGCCAGCCGACAAGCGTTGCGTCTGTTCCTGAAAATGCAATATAGGTGCTGTTGTCCGGCAAGTTGATTGTGATAGCAGAAAACTGTGACTGCTCCTGCTCATTGATATCATTTACATAGCGGGATAATTGTACATTTTTAAAACGCACACTTTTCGCCATTTCTTTAAATACCAAAATCGCATTTTTCGTCATGGAGACATGATCGAGCAATTCCTGTTCATTATTCTGCTTGAAAAACTGTTTGGCTGCGTCGAGCAGAGAGAGCGTCTGTTCTGCGTTGCCTGATACGATATTATTTAGTTCTACATAGACTAATTGCGACAGAATCAGATTGTCGATTTCATTAAAGGAATCCTGCGCAAAAGTCAAATCTCCACGCCATTTCAAATAATCGATGATATTACTCATGGAATTCCTCCTTTATGGTATCTTCAAAAACTAAATTAGGAATATTGTACCATATATGGACGGAAATTATAGAGATAAATAAAAATTTAATAGAAAATTCATTAATTTTATGCGTGGGAGCTTTTTTGTACACATAAAAGGGTAAGATGAGTACAACAAAGCGGGATCGATGAGATTTGACTGAAAGAAAGGACGCGTATGAAAATGAGACAATATGTAAACAGTAATAAAATTATAGAAGGTATTTATGTGTGGAGTGCGGTGATTGGTGGAATAATTGTTACATCTATGCCGTTATTGGGAGCGATGCTGTTAGTCATCGCTTTTTTAGCAGGACGTCTTGTGAAACTGGTTGCGATTAGACAGATTCAAATTCGGGCAGAATTAAGGACAGAAGGTTGGAATAGCAATTGATTTTTGGTATGAAATTAGCTATGATAACAGTAGGACTGTTCCATAGGGACAATAAAATATATGCACACAAGGAGAGGATGGAATTATGGGAAATTATGTAATTAGCTGTTGTTCGACAGCTGATCTTTCGAAAGAACATTTTGATGCGATAGATGTAAAGTATATATGTTTCCACTTTGAACTGGATGGAAAGCAGTACGAGGATAATCTGGGTGTCAGCATTCCGTTTGACGAGTTTTACTCCCGTATGGCAAATGGCGCAGATACAAAGACATCTCAGGTGAATGCAGAGGAGTTTGAAGAATATTTCCGTTCATTCTTAGAGCAGGGGCTGGATATCCTGCATGTGAGCCTGTCATCTGGAATCAGTGGTGTTATCAATTCTGCGAATATTGCGAAAGAGACATTGCAGGAGGAGTTCCCGGATCGAAAGATCTATGTCGTTGATTCGCTGGCAGCATCTTCTGGATACGGCTTGTTGATGGATAAGCTGTCGGAGCTCCGGGCACAGGGAAAGACAATCGATGAGGTGCGCGATTTTGTAGAAGAACATAAGCTGAATCTGCATCATTGGTTTTTCACTTCTGATCTGACGTTTTTCATAAAGGGCGGCAGAGTGACTAAGACGGCTGGATTTATTGGTTCGGTGTTGAATATCTGTCCACTTCTGAATGTGGACTATGAGGGAAAGCTGATTCCACGGTATAAGATCCGTACAAAGAAGAAGGTAATTCAGGCAATCGTAGACCGGATGGTGGAATGTGCCGAGGATGGTCTGGATTATTCCGGGAAATGTTATATCTCACAGTCTGCCTGCTATGAGGATGCACGGGCAGTTGCAGATCTGGTAGAAGCGAAGTTCCCGAAGTTAAATGGAAAGGTAGAGATCAATCATATTGGTACAACAATCGGCAGCCATACAGGACCGGGCACGGTAGCATTATTCTTCTGGGGCAAGAAGCGTGTGGACTAGAATGGAGCGCTTATGGAAGAACAGATATACAAGATAATTCGAATTGATGAGGAAGATTTTGGCTGCGAGGGCAGACCGGAAGGGCAGGAGCCAATGGTGCGTGTCGTATTGGAGACAGATACCGGAGAGACAACGATCGTGATGATGGAAGATGCCCTGATGTATGCGCGTAAGCTGGATGTCGGTGGACAGGCAATCGTAGGAGCCGATGGGATGCTGTATGCACCGGGAGCCATTGCTGCGATGGAAGAAGTGATTGAAGTGCCGGTTGATTTTGAGAAGCAGGCGGCATGGATGGAGAATTATTGGGATGCGATCGATGAATTAGAGGATATGGAGTAGTACAAGCGATGGCAAAATCAGAAAATCAAAAATTGAAATTGTTGTACATTCGGAAATTTCTGTTAGAACAGACAGATAAAGACCATCGCGTGACTACGGCACAGATTATTGATGAATTGACGAAGCATGAGATTAAGGCGGAACGAAAGAGCATCTACGATGATATTGAGTGTCTCCGATCGTTTGGAATGGACATCAAACGGGTACAGAAGGACCGTACATACAGCTATTACGTTGCCAATCGTCCGTTTGAACTGCCCGAATTAAAGCTTCTGGTAGACTCTGTGCAGTCGGCGAAATTCATCACAAAGAAAAAGACGAATGAACTGATAAAAAAGATTGAGAAGCTGGCAGGAAAGTTTGAAGCGTCACAATTACAACGACAGGTTTTTGTGACGGGACGTGTGAAGACGATGAACGACAGTATCTATCGGAATGTGGATCATTTGCATACAGCAATCTCGGAGAATTCACAGATTCAGTTCCATTATTTTCAGTGGAATGTGAAGAAGGAAGCAGAACTTCGCAGGAATGGTGCATTTTACAAGGTGAGTCCGTGGGCGCTCACGTGCAGTGATGGAAATTATTATCTGGTTGCCTATGACGAGCAGGAGGAGAAAATCAAGCATTTCCGGGTAGATAAGATGCTGGATATTCAGATGACTGGAGAAAAACGAATTGGCAAGTCTGTGTTTCGTGAGTTTGACACGGCAGTTTATGACAAGAAGATGTTTGGGATGTTTGGTGGAACTGAGGAACGCGTCAAGCTGTTGTGTGATAATGGACTGGCAAACGTGATTCTGGATCGTTTTGGTCGAGATGTGAATCTGATTCCGAAGGGGGATCAGCAGTTTACAGTAAATGTGGATGTTGCGGTCAGCCGCCAGTTTGTGTTCTGGGTGATGGGACTTGGTGACGGAGCTAAAATCGTAGCCCCGGAATCGGTCGTTTCACTTGTACAGGCGGAGATTGAACGATTGCAATTACAATATAAGAAAGCGTGAACTATAAGTTTATACGAAGAACAACGGGAGCACACCCCAAATGGTGTGCTCCCGTTGTTTACTGTGAAAAACTGACAAATTTATGAACTGAATATTGTAAATTTGACGAATATGTGGTTTTATAGGATATAGGAGAACTAGAAACAATTATAAATAAGAAGGGAAATTTTATTATGCCAGTTTTTGATTTTTCAAGCTCGTCAGGCTCATCGAAGGAGCAGGCGAAGCCTGTCTGTACATATACATCGTTTCTTTCCGATGCAAAGGAGAAAACACCCGAAGAACCAATTTTAGTGTTAGATAATACAAAACGGCAGTGGTCGCATCATGCGTCCGGTATGTTCGCCAATCAGAGCAAGCGGACGGCGTTTGAGTTTAACGATACGGATGGAACCTGGTCTGCGGATATTCTGCGTGTGGACGCGCGGTTTATCAGTCTGATCAAATGGCTCGGTGACAACCGGATTCCAATCCGTCTGTCCGGACAGAACATGGAGGATGGCTATGCTGTCTATAAGATCCGGGAGACCGCATATGGCGGCGCGACAAAGTTGTCCGCGGAGGATGGTTTCCTGCAGTTTATGATTGAACGGCTGCTTGCCAGCGATGCGGCAGAGGAAGTCGAGGAGGACGAGGATGCGGACGAAGTCGGCGATGAGATGAAGCTGACAAGCCTGCAGAGTATTTCTGATTTCATGATGTGTGCAGGTAAGACGATGCCGGACAATATCCGTTTGTGGGCACGGCGGAATCTTGCAGTGGCGCGTTCGAGTGAGGTGTCGCAGGAGGAACGCAGACATGCACAGCGTGCGCTTTCCATTATGCTGAACGTACAGTGGAAGAGCAATTATTTCGAGGCGATTGATCCGGTGTGGGCGAGAAAAATCTTAGATGAAGAGCTGTACGGATTGGAGCGCGTCAAGCAGAGAATCATGGAGACGATCATCCAGATCAACCGGACACATACATTACCAGCGTACGGACTGCTTCTGGTAGGACCAGCCGGAACCGGAAAGTCACAGATTGCATATGCGGTGGCAAGAATTCTGAAACTTCCTTGGACAACGCTCGACATGAGTTCAATCAAAGATCCAGAGCAGCTTACCGGAAGCTCCCGAATCTATGCGAATGCGAAGCCGGGAATTATCATGGAAGCATTCTCGAATGCAGGCGAATCGAATCTGGTATTTATCATCAATGAGCTGGATAAGGCGGCGTCTGGCAAGGGAAATGGAAACCCGGCAGATGTGCTGCTGACGCTGTTGGACAACCTTGGATTTACGGATAATTATATGGAATGTATGGTGCCGACAACGGGGGTTTATCCGATCGCAACGGCAAACAACAAGGAAGATATCAGTGCGCCGATTATGTCGAGATTTGCAGTGATTGATATTCCGGATTATACATTTGAAGAAAAGAAGATTATATTTACGAAATTTGCGATGCCGAAGGTGCTGAAGCGGATCGGACTCCGTGAGGAGGAGTGTGTCGTGACAGAGGAGGGCTTAGATGCAGTGATTCACCAGTTTGAGAACACGACGGGGATTCGTGATATCGAGCAGGCGGCGGAGCATCTGGCAGCGAACGCATTGTATCAGATCGAGGTGGAACATGCAGAGCATGTTGTATTTGATGCGAAGCAGGTAGAGGCATTGTTTGCATAATGGAAAATAGGAGAGGAATTGCAGAGTTGAACATGGGTGAGAAGTTGGAGTTTGATGACAAATATAAAGCATTTTCAGAAGTATTGCACCGGGAGGTTCAGACCTTCGAGCAGTGTGAGAAAAATGTGGTGCAGGCACTTGCGATTGTCGCAGAGGATTTGAAGTTTGGAAAGGTGAAATATGAGCTGGATGCACCGGTATCCAAGATCCGTCCACATGGGGAGCATCGGGTTGGAAAATTATTTGACAATCAGAAGGGTGCATATGGAAAAGCAAAGCATCAGGTGTTTACGTTGTCAGATGGAGGAACGATGACGTTGTCGGTCTATCCGCGAGAGGACGAGAAATATACAAAGGACGAATTGGAGACACAGCAACTTTTATTGCGGGAAATCTATTTTCAGTTTAACCGTATCATCATGCAGGGATTACTGCGTGGTGTATTGCAGACAGATATGGCGACTGGGGTTGCAAACCAGGAAGCATTTATGCAGTTTATCGGCAAGCAGTTAGCAACCAGGCAGATCCAGACCTATACCGTATTTTTCTTCAATGTGCATAATTTCAAATATGTGAATAAGATTTTTCCATATGAAGAGGGCGATGTTGTACTGCGCAATTATGCCGGAATAGTAGATAAGCTGTTGCTCGAAGATGAGATCGTTGCACGTCTGGGTGGCGATAATTTCGTGGCGTTGGTGAAGAATGAACGGAGCGAGATCATTTTGGCAAAGCTCCAGAATCTTCGTTTGTATCATCGGACAGAGATAAAAGAGAAGGAGTTTATTTTCAGTGCGACGATTGGTGTCAGCACACTTGAAGATATCAGGGCATCGCGTGATGTTATGGCGCGTGCAAGTGTTGCATACCAGGCAGCAAGACAGCGCGGCAGTGGAACAGTTGCATATTATTCGACAGAAATCCGCAATAAACTGATGGAGACGCAGAGCGTTATTTCAAGCTTTCTTCCTGCACTGGAAGCACATGAGTTTGTAGTTTATTACCAGCCGAAGGTGGATGTCAATACAAACAAGATCTGTGGCGCAGAGGCATTGGTGCGTTGGATGCATGAGGGGGAACTGATTCCGCCGATGCGGTTTATTCCGCAGTTGGAGCGTGAAGGAAGCGTGTGCAAGCTTGATTATTATGTGCTGGAGGAGACCTGCCGGTTTATCCGCAAGCGTCTGGATGAGGGAAAGACGGTTCCATGCATCTCCGTGAATTTCTCAAGAAAGCATCTGGAGGAAGATTATCTGGTGAAGAAGATCGTAAACGCGATTGACAAGTATGAGATCGACCACCGTTATATCGAGATTGAGCTGACGGAGAGTGAGGATTTCCAGAATTATGAGATTATGTCGGAGATCGTAAATGGACTACGCTTAGAGGGCATTGCGACATCCATTGATGATTTTGGAACCGGCTATTCTTCTTTGAATATGATCAAGAAGGTGGATCTGAATGTCATCAAGATCGATAAGTCGTTTATTCCGCTGGAGACAGAGTATCCGGGTAAGGAGACGGATATGGTGATGTTTGTAAGCATTGTGGATCTGGTGCGTAAGCTCGGTAAGAAGACAATCGCAGAAGGCGTAGAGACAAAGGAGCAGTTGGAGTATTTGAGAAAGGTTGGCTGTGACATCGTGCAGGGATATGTGTTTGATAAGCCGATGCCAGAAAAGGATTTTGTCGTGCGTCTGGAAGAAGGATATAAGGATGGGGAGTAATGTATGAGTAGTGAAGAAAAACGATATGCATTGTTGATTGATTCGGATAATGTATCAGCAAAATATATTGATACGATGTTTGATGAGCTGGCAGATCGCGGCATGGTGACGGTTCGGAGAATCTATGGAGACTGGACAAAGATCGTGAATGGCTGGAATCGTGACACACTGCTCCGGTATTCTATTGTACCGATTCAGCAGTATGCATACACGCAGGGAAAAAATGCAACCGATTCCGCGATGATTATTGATGCGATGGATCTGCTTTATACTGGAAATCTGGATGGATTTTGTCTGGCATCGAGTGACAGTGATTTCACAAGATTGGCGGAGCGTCTGCGTGAGGCGGGCAAAGAGGTTGTCGGCATGGGCGAGAACAAAACGCCGCAGGCATTTGTGAAGGCATGTACCAGCTTCAAGATGCTGGATGCGCTGAGTCGTGAGGGCAACACGGATAATTCGAATATCACGGATATTAAGCTGATCCAGAAAGCCATTTATGACATTATTGATGCGAATGAGGATAAGAACAAGGTAACGCATATTGGTGAGCTGGGAAGCCGGCTGCAGAATCGTTACCCGGATTTTGATGTGCGGAATTATGGATATTCGAAACTGACGATCTTTATCAATGAGGCATTTGGCAATTTCGAGGTAATCTCCAAGAATCGGCAGAATTATGTAAAGATTATCGATGATGTTGTGCCGAAGAAGGAGATTGAGGAGCAGATTGTACAGATCCTGAAAAAGAATCCACAGAAGAACAGCAATATGGGACTTCTGAACAGTACGTTAAAAAATGAGAACCGGAATTTCAGTATCAAGAAATATGGCTACAGCAAATTCTCCAGCTTTCTGAAGAGCTTTGGTTGCTTCAAGATTGAGGGAGATAAGGTGACGCTGCAGTAGGCAGTCATGTATATGGAAGCAGAAGTGGATGATACGAATGAAACCAGAAGACAACTCATAAGGAGAAGGATAGGGGAAAGTCAAAAATGAACGAAATCGGAGAAGATACAACCAAAGAGACTGATATGGATGATATTGAAGTGCAGGAGCAGCGAACAAAAAAGCCTCAAAAAAAGGGTGAAAAAACATCGACACGCGATGTGGTAAAGCTTTTGAAATGGTTTGTTATTCTGGCGGTTGTTGTAATAGTGGTTGTCGCCGGCTATAAGCTTGCAAAGCAGCTTGGCTGGTTCGGGTTGAAACCGAAGGTAGAGACGACGATTCTCACAAGCAGTCAGTTGGAAGAGGTGTTACAGATCGATGATCTGTCCGTCTGCGCAATCACCTATAATGGCGTGGCGGAGGTGCCGCAGAAGAACCATCCGACGAAGGTTGCGTACTATGTTTCTTATGAGGCTGAGGTGAAGGCAAGCATCAACATGGAGGATATTGATGTACAGATCGATGACAATGTCGGCGAAGGGCAGGCGAAGAAAATTATTGTGACGCTGCCGCAGTTGCAGGTCAAGCAGGTTAATGTGGATATGGCTTCATTAGACTATATGTTTGTTAAAAAGAGCGCAAACACAGCAGATGTATCTGAGGAAGCATATGCGGCATGCATTGCGGATGCGGGTTCTGAATGCCGGGGAAACGAAGTATTCTTACAGATGGCAAAAGAAAATTGTGAGAATACGGTCAAGGCATTGCTCATGCCGATCTTCGAGAATCAGGATGAGACGTATGAGCTGGTGATTCAGTAGGAGACGAAGGAGGAAAAGCATATGAAGAAAATGAAAAAGTTTGTAGTCCTTTGTCTTGCGGTTACCATGCTTTTAACTGCATGTGGAAAAAAGGGAGAAGAAGTAACGAAAGAGCTGAGCATTAACCAGATGCAGACAATCTGTGAGCTGGCAACGCTTAAATGTTATTATCATAATGTGGCAAAGCTGACGAAGGAAAAGGAAGTTTTGTGGTGGGACACATCAGCAGAGCTTTGGATTGAATATTCTGGCATCGTAAAGCTTGGTGTGAATATTGCGAATCTGGATATGCAGGTCGATGGCGATCAGGTGACGATCACGATGCCGAAAGCAGAGGTGCTTAGCTGTCAGGTGGATCAGACGTCGTTAAATGAAGACTCCTATTATACAACCCGTGAGGGTCTTGGCGCAGAGAAGATCAATGCGGACGATCAGACGGAAGCAATCAAGACCGCGCAGGAAAATATGCTGGAGAATGTCCAGTCGGATGAATCCCTGTTACAGCAGGCCCAACAGCGTGCACAGGAGCTTTTAGAGCAGTATGTGAAGAACGTCGGCGATGCGATGGGAAAAACGTATGAGGTGAGGTTTGTGGCTGCAGAGGAAGCCAGAGCCAATACAGTAAGTGAGGAAGGGGCAGTGCAAAATGATTGATAAAAATGTGCGGAATTGTAATCTTGTGAAACGAATTGTAAATATCATACAGGCTTTTGTGGCATATGTGATAGCGCAGACGATGACCGATAATTTCTTAAATGGATCAGTCGTCTGGACGATCGTGATTATGGTGGTTGTGTTGATTGCATTTATTCCATTGGGAATATGGCTGGATAAAAAAATAGATGCACGTTATGAGAATTAAGAGATATATTTGAAGCGAAAAAATCCGTTGCAATTTGCAATGGATTTTTTTGGTTGTTTGAAAATGACATTGTTCGGAAAAATCAAAAATATTCGGAATAATATCCAAAATATTCAGAATAATATCAAATATGGATTGATATTGTTCTGAAAAATGCGTATAATAACTATAAGAAAGTACGACTAGCGGGAGGTGAGATTGGTGAAAACTTGTAAAGAAATGGCAGTTCTTTGGAATGTTACAGAAAGAAATATTGCAAAATTTTGTAAAGATGGAAAAATTCCAGGGGCGTTCAAAGAGGGAAAAGCCTGGAAGATTCCAGATGATGCGAAGAAGCCGATTGATAGCAGGGTTACATCAGGAAAATATGTCAGGAAACCCGTTCGGACAGATAGAAAATCATTGCCAATTGGAATCTCTGACTATGTGCGTGCGCAGTCGGAATACTATTATGTTGATAAAACGATGTTGATCAAAGACTTCCTGGATCATAAGCCTTTTGTGTCGTTGTTCACAAGACCAAGACGTTTCGGCAAGACATTAAATATGGATATGCTCAGGGTATTCTTTGAGATATCAGATATGGATACTTCACAATATTTTAAGGACAAAGATATCTGGAAGTGCGGGGAAGCCTATCGCGCGCATCAGGGTAAATATCCGGTTATTTTTCTTACATTCAAGGATGTGAAGTTTGATACTTGGGAAGCAACGCTTGCCAAGGTCAGAGAACTTCTGCAGGAAGAGTATGGCAGACATCAGGAGCTGCAGATAAGTGATAAGCTTTCTAAGTATGAGAAAGAGTATTTTGAGAAAATGCTTAATGGCTCTGCAAATGAAGTAGAGCTTGCTTCATCCCTTGAAAAGCTTTCGAAGATGCTTGCAGTTCATTACAGCAAGGCACCGATTATCATTATTGATGAATATGATACGCCGATTCAGGAAGGCTATTCGAAAGATTTTTACGAGGAAATTATTGGGCTTATGAGGAACTTCTTCTCCGGTGCTTTTAAGGATAACAGGAATCTTTCCTATGGATTTCTTACGGGTATTCTGCGTATAGCACAGGAAAGCATTTTCAGTGGATTAAATAATCTGACGGTCAATTCAGTAATGGATGAGGAGTATGATCAGTATTTTGGATTTACCGGGGATGAAGTCAGACAAATGCTGGAATATTACGGCGTGTCAGACAAGGAAGAAGAATTAAAAGACTGGTATGACGGGTATTTATTTGGAAGTACGGAAATATATAATCCGTGGTCAGTGATTAACTATATTTCCAAAGGTTGTGTTCCTCAGGCGTATTGGGTGCATACGGGAAAAAAAGAGATTCTGGAGGATGTCCTGAAGGTCGCTACAGACGATATTACAGAGAGACTGTATTCGCTGTTACAAGGAGAAAGGGTCATTGCAAGAATTGATCAAAATGTTGTATACAGATCACTTACGGAGGATCCTGCAAATATCTATAGTCTGTTGCAGGTAGCGGGTTATCTGAAAACACCGAAGAAAGAACTACAGCCAGATGGCTCCTATCTGTGTGAGGTATCGATTCCGAACAGGGAGATTGCAGCTGTATATAAGAGCGAGATTTTGACGCATTTATTGCAGATTGGTGCGATTACCAGGACAACGGCAGATAAAATTGCGGAAAGCTTGTATGCAAATGATTATAAGAAGTTAGAGAAGGCGATTGCAGACTATATGGATAAGTTCATCAGCTTCTATGATGCCGGAGCAGAAGGCTTTTATCATGGATTGATACTGGGGTTGATCGCGTTGCTGGATAATCAGTATAAGATAAAATCTAACCGCGAATCCGGAGATGGCAGATATGATATCGGCTTGATTCCAAGAGGAAACAAATATCCGGGAATTATCATGGAACTAAAATGGAAGAAGGATTTGAAGGAAGAAGGTCTTAGCAGACTTGCAGAAGAGGCACTCATTCAAATCGATGAAATGCGGTATGACGAGGAATTAAAGGAAGAAGGAATTCTCGATGTGTTAAAGCTGGGGATTGCATTTTCTGGAAAGAATGTTTGTGTGAAGACAAATCACGAAATTGAATAAACTAAAAGAGCCGATACAACTAAAGTGTACCGGCTCTTTCGTTTCCTTGGAGGGATAGGGATCGAAATTATGTTAATCCTCGTCCTCGGCATCTCTGCGAAGATAAATCAGCTTCCGGAATGCTGGTACGATCTGTGCGGCAACGACTGCTTTCACAAGATCAAGTGCAATAAAAGGAAGAAAACCGGCTACAAAAGCAGCCTTGATACTGCAACCTGATGCGATCATAATCCAGAAAGAACCAACTGCGTCAACGAGAACAGCGGATAACATAGCGACGATAGTATAGCGGATACGATTGTACTTCTTTCCACGGAAGATCGGAACTAAAATGGCGATAAAGATAAAGGCGAAGGAAAAACCGCCGTAGGTGCCAAATAAGTATCCCGGACCTGTCTGTCCACCGACGAAAACAGGAACACCGACCAACCCGAGTAACATCCAGATCAGACCGATGAAGAACGATTCCGCAAGTGGGAATACAAGTGCAATCAGAGTGATTACAAAGTTTAAAAGTGTGATGTGTGTTCCGTTTGGCAGCGGAATGCTGATATAAGCAGATACACACAAGATGGCTGCGAAAAGTGCCATCATGACAATTGAGTAGGTTGAAAATTTGCTTTTTGCTTTTGTGTCCATTTCTTTTTCTCCATGGTTTCTGTTATAATAGCCATGCTATTGTTGATTCCATAGCAGGTACATGATGTAGAATAGCAGATGAAAACAAGAATGTCAACCAAAAACAAATAGAAAAGTTGACATTGTAAACTTTGGGAAATATAATAGGAAATGTTGAGTGAGAAAATGAAGAACAAATTTGAAAAAATATTTGAACAATTGGCGGATTTTCATACGCTTGCCGGGTACGATGGCTGGATGATCGGGGCGTGTGTGTATGAACAGCGGGAAGCGGGAAAGCAGGAATGCAAGTCCGAGATCGTGAAGAAAACTTCAAATTTTGCGGTTATGCGGAATCAATTGGAGTTGCAGGGGATGCATTATCAACTGGAGCTTCATGTAGTGAAACCGGAAGCGCAGGAGATAGATACAAGCAGACAAGCCGGGATAGAAGAAAACTCAGATATAGGCGTTGGAACAACAATTTCATTTACGCATCCCGATATCCTTCGGTTTGTGGATGCCGTTAGTGATATGAATTCGATTCATCGGACGGCGCATGCGGTTGTGCCGGGACTTTTGATGGTGGAGTGGATGCTTGACTTGTGGATGAAAAAACAACCAGAGACGCAGGCAGGAGTACAGACGGAAACCAAAAATGAGACGCAGACAGACATGCAGAATAGCATGGAATTTAAGTGCAGATTCCGTTTTGAGAAGCCGGTATTTGTAGATGAGAAGCTGCAGGTGCAGGCACGAACCGAACGCGGAAAGCAGATTTATGAATGTAAACGAGAGGATAAAGAAATCGTATGGAACATGCGTATATTATAGATGGACGCCGTAGCTATATCGGTGTCGAAAATGGAATGTATAAACATCTGCCGGCCGAGGTGCTTGCGGCGGAGGTACTCTGTGCGCTTGTACCGGAAGATGTACGTCAGACTGTCGATGAGGTGATCGTCGGAAATGGAGTTGGAGCCAGTGGAAATATTGGCAGACTGGCAACGCTTACAGCACATTTCCCACAGGCGGTTCCTGCGTACACAGTGGATATGCAGTGCGGATCGGGATTGGAAGCATTGACGATTGCCGCGGCGAAGATCCGAAGCGGACAGGCAGATCTGATCGTGGCAGGCGGCGTGGATAGTTCGTCGACAGCACCGCGCCGGGCGTACAATCGGAATCATCCGGACTATGAACGTTATGGAGGCGAATCATCTTTTTATTCCGTCGCAAAATTTGCGCCGGGAGAGCATGATCCGTATGCGATGATCCGCGGGGCAGAAAACGTTGCGGTGGATGCGCAGATCACCAGACAGGAATTGAATAAATGGGTATTGCGTTCGCATACGCTTGCAAAACATGCAAGAGAAGCCGGTGTGCTTGAACCATATCTGGTCGGCGTGCAGGGGGCAACTGCGGATGCCGGTATCCGGGATCGCATGAGTGAACGATTCTTGGACAAATTACCACCGCTTCTGCCGGACGGAGCGATACTGACAGCCGGAAATACTTGCTTGATGCATGATGGAGCGGCATTTTTGATGGTGGCATCGGAGCGGTATGTGAAGGAACATAAGTTGACACCGCTTGCGGAAATCGTTGATTCCGTAACGGTTGGCGGCAACCCGGAGAAAAGCCCGGAAACAGCAATACTTGCGATTCAGAAATTATTTGCCAAGACGGGACATACGGCGGAAGATATCGAAGTATTTGAGTGCAATGAGGCGTTTGCGGTGATTGATGCGCTTTTTGCGCGCGCCTATCCAGACGCGGTTGATCGTTACAACCAATATGGCGGGGCGCTTGCATATGGACACC
>CAVKUW010000118.1:0-3867 GCA_963659815.1 Butyricicoccaceae bacterium | reverse complement strand
TTATAGTTTGCAAAATTCCCGTTAGTTGTGATATGCTAAAAAAGTATTTTGTAGGATATGCTTGCGGAGGGAACGCTTGTGGAACGATTATTGAATTTAAGAGAATTAACATATAGAAATGATAGTGTTCAAATACTTTCACAAGAAGAGTTATCTGAATGCGCGAAACTATTCTCTGAAAATTATGGGATGTATCGTGATGAGTCACCGATTAGACCCGGGCAGCAGATTAAATTGTCTGAAACATATTATAAGAAAAATTATTGTAGAGACGATTATTATGTTGCACGTGCGTTCTATAAAGATACCCTGATTGGACAGGCATTTTATGTGAGGATTAGTGTAGAGGATGCCAGATACATTACGTGGGTTGTGCAATTAGTTGTGGATAAGGATTATAGAGGGAATCATATTGGAAGTACACTCTTAAATTCAATCTGGTGTTTCTCCGATGACATTGCATGGGGATTGGCAACAGCAAACCCTTGTACCATTAAGGCATTGGAAGCGGCGACTCTTCGTCGGTGTGAAGTACAAGAAATAGGTAAAAGAATCACTCTTATTGATCAGATTCGTGAATTAATACCATTTGCGAAAGACGCTGACCTTCGGATTTCCGAACGGGAAGCTATAATTCAATCAAAATTCTTTGTAGATAATTCTCAATATGGGAACATTGAAGAAATTGAGAGAAAACTTGGTATACTTGAACCTGGTGATGAGTGGCTGTGTTTTACATTCTTTGATCAGAAGTTGGACAAAGAATTGTGTAAGAAATATATGGATACATTCTTTGAAAGTTCCAAAGAACAGGTATACTCCGCATATGATCGTATGCCAATGCAGACGCATGCATGGACAAGAGGTACTGAAAATGAGGTTTCTTTCATTTTAGATTGGATGCGTGGCAATGGTCAGACAGAAGGTGGAAAGATTGACAGCGTTTTGGATCTGGGATGTGGTGATGGAAGACATTTGAAAGCATTGGCTTCTCAAATTGGTTATGGTATAGGTGTGGATTCGTCAAAAACACATATTGAGAATGCTGATAATAATCGACCACGTAACTTGGGATTCTTCAATGAAGATGCTGGAGACTTGCAGTTTGCAAATAAATTTTCTGCGGTGCTTTGTTTGTATGATGTGTATGGATCGTTTGCAAGAAATTCTGAGAATGATAGAATTCTTGAGACCGCTTATAGTAATCTGCAAAAAGGTGGGTATTTATTCTTATCTGCTATGAATAAAGATTTAACATTGGATTTATTACCGAAAACACAGTATTTCGATTTACAGGAAAGCCCTGAGAAACCGATTTACTTGAAGCCTGGGAAAATTATGCAGGAAAGCGGAAATATATTTGATCCCGCCTATTTACTTTATGATGAGCATATGGATATTTTCTATCATAAAGAGCAGTTTGACAATGATTGTGGTTTGCGTGCAGAGTATGTAATTCGAGATAGAAGATATACTGCGGAGGAACTAGAACAGGCGTTGCATGCAATTGGATTTTCTGTGCAATATGTTGCATATGTACAAGCTGGACATTTTGATCTACCGTTGGACAAATTAGATCAAAAAGCAAAAGAAATATTAGTTGTAGCCAGAAAATAGCATAATGAAGAATTAGAAACCATACCCCGAAGTCTTAGTGACTTTGGGGTATATCCATATTATGAACCAACCTATAAAATCGACACATTCCCCTATAAAAATCCCCTATTATCCGATATAATAATATGCAAAAATAATAGTAGTTAATTGTGCGATACAGGAAGCGTGTTTATGCGTGTGAAGTCACCGGGCGGTGTCCGGTGACTTTCCTGTAAATGAGCAAAAACGCGAAGGAGAATAATCTATGATTCGAATGGAGATTGCGCTGATATTGATTCTGGCGTTTGTGGCAGGAATCTATTTCTCGGCGAGACGGAGACAGACAGCCTTACATAAGACATTTTCGGCACTTTTGGTCGTGGTGATCGTGCATCTGATGTTCGATGCGGCGACGATCTATACGGTCAATCACCTTGAGCAGGTACCGTCTGTATTGAATGATATTTTGCACCGGTTGTTTGTCGGTACGATGGCGTTAGTATTGTTCTTTTTCTACCAGTACATCGCGATACTGGTGGAGGAAGAGACCGGAAAGAAGCGGACGCTTGATCTGCCTGCACGGATATTTCTGGTGATTTCGGAGATTGGGGCGATGACACTCCCAATCACGTATATCGAGACATCGGATGGAAATTATTCGGCGGGTCTTTACGCATATGTTAGCTATGTCAGTGTGGCGGTGTATCTCATACTTTGTTCATGGCTGCTGCTTGCAAACTGGAAGAATTTCCATATGCGGATATCCTGCGCTATGGCGGTGAGATACCGGGACAGGAGAAGGGCACCGCTGTTTTCGCATGCCCGGATGTCGATACGCTGAATGTCTTTAAAATTGAGCGGATAGACGGCTGAATGTACGAAAAGAAAAACAATAAAAATGATAGGGATTATTGATTTTATTTGAAACATTTTGTATAATACAGTCAGAGTTTATATTACATCTAATATAAAACATAATATAAATAATTTGAAAGGAGAAACTATTATGTTACAGAACCAGGAATGGGAATCATTCACAGGTAGACTCTGGAAGGAAGAGTGCAACGTAAGAGACTTCATCCAGAACAACTACACACCTTATGATGGAGACGAGAGCTTCCTTGCAGGACCAACAGATGCTACGAACAAGCTCTGGGATAAGCTTCAGGCTCTTCAGAAGGCAGAGAGAGACAATGGTGGTGTATTGAAGGAGGACGCAGATGTTGTATCTAGCATTACAGCATATGGTCCTGGCTATATCGATCCAGAGACAAAGGATCTTGAGCAGATCGTAGGTCTCCAGACAGATGAGCCACTTAAGAGAGCATTCATGCCTTACGGTGGTATCAAGATGGCTGAGGAAGCACTCGAGATGTACGGATACAAGCCAAACGAGAACTTCCACAAGATCTTTACAGATTATCACAAGACACACAACCAGGCAGTATTTGATGCTTATACACCAGAGATGATGGCAGCTCGTCATACACATATCGTAACAGGTTTGCCAGATACTTATGGTCGTGGACGTATCGTTGGTGACTACAGAAGAGTTGCTCTTTACGGTATTGATCAGTTGATCGCTTGGAAGCAGGAAGATAAGGCTAACTGCGGCGATGGTAATATGTATGATGATGTTATTCGTCAGAGAGAAGAGTTGACAGAGCAGATCAGACGTCTTCAGGAGATGAAGGTTATGGCTCAGTCATACGGTTATGATATTTCTAAGCCAGCTTCAAACGCTAAGGAAGCTGTTCAGTGGTTATACTTCGGATACCTTGCAGCTATCAAGACACAGAATGGTGCTGCTATGTCCGTAGGACGTGTATCTACATTCCTTGATATCTATATCGAGAGAGATATTAAGGCTGGTAAGCTTACAGAGGCTCAGGCTCAGGA
Source organism: Butyricicoccaceae bacterium (assembly GCA_963659815.1). Taxonomy (GTDB): domain Bacteria; phylum Bacillota; class Clostridia; order Lachnospirales; family Lachnospiraceae; genus Coprococcus_C. The sequence goes on along the minus strand of CAVKUW010000118.1, from coordinate 372 downwards.
GCTTATCGATCACTTCACAATGAAGCTTCGTATGGTTAAGTTCGCAAGAATTAAGTCATACAACGAGCTGTTCTCAGGTGACCCTGTATGGGCTACACTTGAAGTCGGTGGTATTGGTATGGACGGACGTTCAATGGTTACAAAGAACGACTACAGATTCCTTCATACTCTTGAGGATATGGGACCTGCTCCAGAGCCAAACCTTACAGTACTTTACTCTTCAGCACTTCCTAGCAACTTCAAGACATATGCTGCTAAGATTTCTGTAAGAACAAGCTCAATCCAGTACGAGAACGATGATGTAATGAAGCCAATCTGGGGCGATGATTACTCAATCTGCTGCTGTGTATCTGCTACACAGACAGGTAAGGA
>CAVKUW010000117.1:0-70457 GCA_963659815.1 Butyricicoccaceae bacterium | reverse complement strand
AAATGATCGGAGGCGAGAGCATGGGAAACTGGTTTGAGAATATGGAGCCAATGAATATACAGGAAGAGCGTGCAAATACGAAGAGAGAACGGGAACGGGCGGATCAGGCAGAAGAGAAGTTGGGTAAGACGGAAGAGGAACGGGATCAGGCGCAGGAAGAACTGGAAGAAAGTGTTAAAGCTATGTTTAAACTGCTAAAGAAGTTGTGCACCACAAAGGAACAGGCAGTTCAGGAATTAGTAGAATCCTATGGCAAAACCGAGGACGAAGCACAGAAACTCGTGGAAAAATATTGGTAGAAAAAACATTTACTCTCGCATGCGTCGCCGCAGATAGCAGATCCACATTGCAATCGTTGTGACAACCCACGAGATTGGGAACACGATAAAAAGTGCAGACAGCCTGTGGAAATGCTGGAATACCGTAAAGATCCAGACGATCCGGAGCAGACAGGTGCCAAGGATCGTGACGATCGCTGGCTGTGTGGAATATCCGGAGCCGCGCAAGGCACCGGCAGGAACCTCGTAGAAACAGCAGAGGGGTTCGAATACGAGGATCAGCATGATTCGTTCACAGGCGGATGCGACAACCTGTGCATCGTGGGTGAAGATCCCGGAAGCACCTGTGCGGAAGATACTGAGTGGGACTGTGATCGCGGTGGAGAAAAGCACAGCGCATATAAGACAGATGCCAAGCACCTTTTTACAGCGGGCATATTCTCCGGCGGCGTGGTTCTGACTTGTGAAGGTCGTTGCTGCCTGTCCGAATGCAGTAATCATAAAATATCCGAAATACTCAAAGTTCATGGCAATCGTGCTTCCGGCAGTCGCAACCGCACCGAAGCTGTTGACGGACGCCTGCACGAAGATGTTCGCAAAGCAGAAGACTGCACCCTGCACCGCGGAAGGAATTCCGATTTTAAGGATATGCTTGCAGTAATCTTTCTGTAAGGTCAGCTGATGCATGGAAAAATGAAATACATCCGTCTCTTTTGCGAGCGTCCAGAGTACCAGTCCTGCAGAAAATGCAGTAGATAGATCGGTTGCAATCGCAACACCTGCCACGCCCAGATGGCAGACAATTACAAAGAATAAATTCAACAATACATTTAAGACTCCGGAGAGCGTCAGTGCGATAAATGGAGACCGGCTGTTTCCTTTCGCACGTAGGATTGCCGAGCCGAAATCATACAGCATCAGAAAAGGGATTCCGATCAGATAGATACGCAGATAAAGAATTGCGGAGGAAAGCACCTCGGCGGGTGTCTGAATCCATTGAAGCAGAGAGGCGGCAAGAAGCTGTCCGGTGACAAGAAGTGTACAGCCACAGATCATTGCGAGGACAATCGCTGTATGCAAAGCGGCAGGAATCTTGTCTTCTTTCCCATTCCCGATGAATCGGGACAGAAGTACATTCGCACCGACAGAAAGTCCGGCAGAAAGCGTGATGAACAGGGCTACGATCTCGCCATTCGTTCCGACGGCGGCGAGTGCATTTGCATCCGCAAACTGTCCGACAACCGCCGTATCAGCGGCGTTAAATAATTGCTGCAGCATACTGCTTAAGGCAATCGGAAGTGCGAAAAATATAATCTTGGATAGAAGCTTTCCGTGAAGCATATCCACGGTATCGTGCGTTTGTTTCATTTTATATAATCCCTTCATTTTTCTACTTGAAAGAGTATAGCGCATGTCGTAATATAAGAAAAACGAATCTATTTCATGAGATACATCGAAAAAAGGAATGGAAGAATGGATCATAATTTACAGAAATATAATGCATTTGTGAAGACTGTGGAGCTTGGAAGCTTCACGAAAGCGGCAGTAGTCCTTAATTACACACAGTCATCGGTCAGTAAAATGATCGCCGATCTGGAGCACGAATGGCAGGTGGCACTCTTGCAGCGTGACCGGAATGGTGTGACACTGACTGCGGCAGGAGAACGGCTGCTGCCTTATGCGAGACTGCTGCTGGAGGATTACCGGAAGATTGAAGGATGTGTGGATGAGCTGCATGGATTACAGACGGGCAAGATCCGGATTGGGACATTTGCCAGTGTGGCGATTCACTGGCTGCCGAATATTGTAGCGCATTTTCAGAAGGATTATCCGGGGATTGAATATGAGATGCTGCTTGGCGATTATGAGGAGGTTGCGCGTTGGATTGACGAGGGTAGAGTAGACTGTGGGTTCCTGCGCTTGCCGACGAGACCGGAATTTGATACGATCTCCATAAAAAAGGATGAATATGTGGTTGTGCTGCCGAAAGGACATTCACTTGCAGAGAAAGAGAAGATTCCGATTGAGACGCTCGAAGGGGAACCGTTCATGCTGCTGGAGCATGGAGGGAAGACAGAAGTTTCTGAGCTTCTGGAACGGTATCGGGTACATCCGCAGATCCGGTTTACAACATGGGAGGATTATGCAATCCTTGCCATGGTGGAAAAAGGATTTGGCATCGGGATTTTGCCGCGCCTTATATTGCAGCGGATTCCATACGAGGTGGAGATCCGCCCATTGCAGGAGCCATATTTCCGGGAGATTGGCATTGCGATGAAAAACCGCGAACGTGTCACACCGGTAACAGAACGCTTCTTTTCTTATTTACATTTCATGGAGGATACGGATGCAGAACGTTAGAATAAAAAATATATCGAAAACGTATGGCGAAAAGCAGGTGCTAAGCCGGCTCTCGAAGGAGTTTTCGGCAGGAGAGACGACTGTGATCATGGGTGCGTCCGGCTGTGGCAAGACAACCTTGCTTCGGATTCTGTTAGGATTAGAAAAGGCGGACAGCGGCGAAGTAACTGGCATGCCAGAGCGGGTAGCTGTATTGTTTCAGGAAGACCGGTTGTGTGAGGATGTTTCAGCCTATGAGAATATTGCCCTTGTGCTGGAGCGTAAGAAGACGCATGCACAAAGGGACGCGCAGAAGTGCAGGATAGAACAGGAGGCAGCACAGGTTGGTATCACGGCGGATGACTTAAAACAGAACGTCATGGAACTAAGTGGTGGCATGCGGCGGCGGATCGCCTTGCTCCGGGCGTTGTTGTACGAGGCGGACTGTGTGATCTTGGATGAACCATTCAAAGGATTGGATGCCGCGACAAAGCAGATTGTGATGCAGTATGTGAAGGAAAAGGTTGCAGGAAGGACAACATTTCTTGTGACACATGAGCAGGCAGAAGCCGATTTCTTCGGCGGGAATATCTGGAAGCTGCCACAGGAAAATAAAAATGAAAATGATGAGTAAAATTTTACTAAAAAAGAGACGTAAATGATAGACGTCTCTTTTCTTATGTGGAAAAATACGATATAATTGTAATATGCGTGATTGCGCGCATCTGGTTGTCTGCAGAGACTGTCAGGCAACCTCTAAAACAAGAAAATAATATAAGAATTTTTATAAAAAGGAGTGTTGAAATGAAGATTAATTATGTAGGAAATCAGGGCGACTTTACTATGGAAAATCCAGAGATGCTTAGTTATCTTTATTTTCCAATCGCAAATGAATCAGGGGTTATGAGTTCGGTTGCACCCGATCTCGCAGGCGACTCGAAGATGAGTCAGAATTCATTTCTTATGCCACCAGTGAGCTGTGAGAACTTGCACAATGACAAGTCCTCAAGAAATGTATGGTGCAAGATCAATGGCAAGACACTCTGGTCTTTGACTGGACGTTCCGCTGCTCAGCAGGCAGAGCTTTTTACAGAGGACAAGGAGCCGACCTATTTGGAGGCAGGCTTCATGCATCACAAGATCACACGTACATCTGAGAAGAACGGTGTGAAGGCAGCACTTTCCAGCGTGTCACCAATCAGCGGTGAGAAGCTGGAGCTTCTGAAGGTAGAGCTTACAAATATTTCAGAGAAAGAAATGACAATGCAGGTCGTAACTGCGATTCCACTTTACGCAAGATCCGCAGATAACATCCGTGACCACCGTCACGTAACGGCTCTGCTTCATCGTATCACAACCAATGAGACAGGCATCCTCGTGAAGCCGACGATGACATTTGACGAGCGTGGACATAAGCGCAACGAGATTAACTATGGTGTGTTCGGTGGAAATGAGAACGAGACACCGATCGGTTATTATCCAATCGTAGAGGACTTCATCGGCGAGGGCGGTAATCTGGAGAACCCACGTGCACTTTATAAGAATCCACTTGCGCCATATGCAAAGGGAGAAGGCATCGACGGCTACGAAGCATTGGGCGGTGTTGTATTTGCAGAGAAGAAGGTCGCTGCCGGTGAGACAATCTCCTATGTGATCGCAATGGGGTATGGCGACAGTGCAGAAGAGCTTACAGCAGCTGCAAATAAGTTCCTGAGTGTCAAGGCATTTGACAAGGCATGGGACGAGACAATCGCATACTGGCAGGAGAAGGTCAATGTCTCTTACCATACAGGCAACAAGGATTTCGACCAGTGGATGAAGTGGGTAAGCTTCCAGCCAATGCTGCGTCGTATCTATGGATGTTCGTTCCTTCCACATCATGATTATGGTAAGGGCGGCCGTGGATGGCGTGACCTGTGGCAGGATTGTCTGGCGCTTCTGATCATGAATCCGGACGGCGTGCGTCAGATGCTGATCGACAACTTCGGCGGTGTGCGTCTCGATGGTACAAATGCAACGATCATCGGAAGCAAGCAGGGTGAATTTATCGCTGACCGTAACGGTATTGCGCGTGTATGGATGGATCACGGCGTATGGCCATATCTGACAACTGAGCTTTATATCAATCAGACAGGAGACTTGGATATCCTGTTAGAAGAAAATACATATTTCAAGGATCTCCTGATCTGCCGTGGCGAGGACCGCGATACAGACTGGGATATCTCACAGGGCGAAAAGCAGAAGGATGCAGCAGGAAATGTATACTCTGGAACTTTGTTAGAGCATCTGCTCATCCAGAACCTGTCTTCGTTCTACGATGTTGGAGATCACAACGAGATCCGTCTGCGTGGTGCAGACTGGAACGACGCACTCGATATGGCTGCACAGCGCGGCGAGAGTGTGGCATTTACAACGATGTATGCAGACAATATGGATCACATTGCAGGACTGCTTGCAGCATTTGAGGCATCTGGCAGAAAGACTGTGAAGATCGCGAAGGAGATGCAGCAGCTTCTTGTATCCGGTGCAGATCTGTATGACGACGTAGCAAAGAAGCGCGAAGTTCTGATGAACTATTGCGAGACATGCAGACATACACTTTCTGGTGAGAAGGTAGAAATCTCCGTATCAGAACTTGCTGCAAACCTCAAGGAGAAGGCAGACTGGATGCGTGAGCACATCCGCAAGACCGAGTGGGTACAGACCGCAGAAGGCGATGGCTTCTTCAACGGTTATTATGATAACTCCGGCAATGCAGTTGAGGGCGATATCAATGGCGGCGTCCGCATGATGCTTACCTCACAGGTATTTACGATCATGTCGAAGACAGCAACCGACGAGCAGATCGCTGAGATCGTGAAGTCCGCAGACAAGTATCTGTATGATGCATCTGTTGGCGGTTACCGTCTGAACACCGATTTTCATGAGGTGAAGATGGATCTTGGACGTATGTTTGGATTCGCTTATGGACATAAGGAAAATGGTGCTGTGTTCTGTCACATGGCAACAATGTTTGGAAATGCACTTTATACAAGAGGCTTTGCGAAGGAAGCATATAAGGTATTTAATACATTATTTGAGCACTGCAACGATATCGAGAAGAGCCGAATCTATCCGGGCGTGCCAGAGTATGTCGATGCAAAGGGACGTGGCGTGTACCATTATCTGACAGGTGCTGCAAGCTGGCTGCTTGTGACTGTAATCACACAGATGTTTGGTGTGCGCGGTCAGATGGGAGATCTGGCGTTCGTGCCACAGCTTCTTCCAGAGCAGTTTGATGCAAATGGGGAAGCAGGACTTTCTATGATCTTTGCAGACAGAAATGTCAAGATCGTTATGAAGAATGCAGAGAAGAAGGCACCGGCTGATTACAAGGTAAGCGCAATCACAATCGATGGCGCAGCTTACGACCTTGCCGGAACACCAGTGATCAAGCGTGCAGATATCGAGGCACTTTCCAAGGATGCACAGCACACGATTGAAGTAACACTTGCTTAGACAAGGTAAAATGACAACATATTATTTTGTTAATTTGTAGATAAGGTGATGGAACCATGTATAAGAAGATTATTGTTTCATAGAATACCAATTTATATGCAGACCATTGGAACACGTCAGCACTTAATGAGTTGCACCGGAAGAATGAAGGCGCAGGGAGTTTAGTGTCTGCTACGTGTGGAAGTGAGCGAGAGCGTGTCTGCGATAAATTGTGTATTCTATGGAACTGTATTAATTAGAGGTTCCATCACCGGAATAGAAAGAAAGGAAAAGAATATGGAAGGAATTGAAATTATAGATTTTCAGCCGGAAGGCTACAAACCACTTGTTGATTACGAAAGCTGGAGAGTCGCAGTCTTAAAGTTCTGCGACGATTTGCTGATCGAGAATGTAAAGACCATGCAGAAGCATTTATATACGGATGAGGTATTCGTGCTGGTACAGGGACACTGTACATTGTTCCTTGCAGGTGAAGGCGACAAGCCGGGCAAGATCACAGCCGTTCACATGGAGCCGCACAAGATCTACAACATCAAGAAGGGCACATGGCATAACCATATCATGGATACAGACGGCGAAGTCGTGATCGTAGAAAACCGCGACACCTGCGACGACAACTCCCCAATCCTGCCACTCGACGAGGCACAGATCAAGGAATTATACGCCGCCGCAAAGTAAAATTTGCAGTCAAAGATAAATCAGATTTATAGATAAAACAGGATGATTGAACGGCTATTTATGTGTTGGAAAATATATGCGTTTCACGACGGATGCAACAGCTTACAATTATCCGTACGATTTAGAAAGGGAAAAATATGTTTGACAATAAGAACCGCTTTGTAATAGAAAACTACAACAAACAGTCCTGTTTCGCAAGCTTCCTCCCGGGCATCAGTGGTATCCACGGAACCCCACTCTGGAACTTCTATGTAAACCGCGGACAGGCAATCTGCAGCTTTGGCTCAGAGAACAAAGATCATTCCATTATGGAATTTTATCCGGCACATCAGTCTTACCAGTTCACAAAGACAATGGGCTTCCGTACGTTCCTGAAGGTAGATGGAACATTTTACGAGCCATTAGTGGATGATGATATGCCACATAAGATGTACATCGGTATGAACGAGCTGGAAATTGAAGAGACAAACGAAACACTTGGCATCAAAGTGAACGTCCTGTACTACACAATGCCAAACGAGCGTCTCGGTGGTCTGGTTCGTACCGTGACGATCACGAATCTCACTGGTGCGAAGAAAGACGTGGAAGTGTTAGATGGTATGCCGGCACTGCTTCCGTATGGAATCGCATTAAAGGATATGAAGGAGACGGCACAGACAACAAAGGCGTGGATGCAGGTCGAGGATGTAAACGAGAAGCTGCCATATTACCGTGTGCGTATCGCACTTGCCGATGCGGCAGAGGTTTCTGAGGTAGAGGCAGGAAACTTCATGGTATCTGTGAACAAGGATGGCGAGAAGCTTCCGATAATTGCAGATCCAGAGCTGATCTTTGATTACGATACAAGTCTGGCAAAACCAGTGAATTTCTATAAGACAGAAGTGCTTGCGCTTGCTTCTGAGCATCAGCTTTGCGCCAATCAGGTGCCAGCAGGCTTTGCGTGTGCACATGAGGAGATCACCGACAGCTACACGATTTATTCTGTATATGGTCAGGCAGGCACGAAGGAGCTGTTCCATACATTTGCAGATGCTGGCATAGACGCAGCATATTTTGCAAGAAAGCATGAAGAAAATGATGCGATTATCAATGAACTTGCAGACACGATCGCAACGACAACAGCAGATCCTGTCTTCGACGCATACTGCAAGCAGACATACATTGACAATGTCCTGCGTGGCGGATATCCGGTGAAGCTTCCGGGTGGACATATCTTCTATGTATATTCCAGAAAGCACGGCGATGTGGAGCGTGATTACAATTTCTTCTCCATGCTTCCAGAATATTATTCACAGGGAAATGGAAACTTCCGTGATGTAAACCAGAACCGCCGGAGCGATATCTATTTTGCAAACTTCGTCGGCGATTACAATATCAAAGTATTTTACGATCTGCTGCAGTTGGATGGCTACAATCCATTGCAGGTAAAGCAGATTACATACTCCTTAAAGCCGGAGGCAGAAGCAGAAGTGCTCTCCTATGTAACGGAGAATGTGGATGTTCTGAAAAACTTGTTTGCAAAGCCATTTACACCGGGTAAATTATATGCACAGATCTACAATAAGAAGGTTGGACTTACCGTTGAGGAAGACAAGTTTTTCGCCGTAGTGATGGAACACAGTGTTGAGAATCTGAATGCAGATTTCGGTGAGGGCTACTGGAGTGACCACTGGACATACAATCTGGATCTCGTTGACGCATATCTGTCCATCTATCCGGAGAAGGAAGAGACGATGCTCTTTGACGAGAAGGATTATACCTACTATGAGTCAAAGGCAACTGTACTTCCACGTGTGAAGCGGTATGTCAAGACAGAAAAGGGTGTCAGACAGTACAACTCGATTGACGAGGAGAGGAAGGCGGAAGTAACCTTCGACAAGGCACGTACAGCATACGGAAAGGGTAAGGTTTATACTTCAAACCTTGCAACGAAGCTTGTGCTGATGAGTACACTTAAGTTTGGCACACTTGATATGAAGGGTATCGGTGTCGAGATGGAAGGTGGAAAGCCGGGCTGGTATGACGCATTAAATGGTCTGCCGGGCTTGTTTGGTTCCTCTGTCTGTGAGACCTATGAATTACAGCGGATGTTATTGTTCCTGCGTGAGGAGCTTGCGAAATTTGACCGTGCAGTAGATGTTCCGGCAGAGCTTGCCGAGCTGCTCGAAAAGGCGGATGAAGCACTGAAGGCTTACACAAAGGGCGGTGATCGTCTGGCAGTATGGAATGCAGTCAATATTGCAAAGGAAGCGTATCGTGAGAAGACCGCATTTGGTATTGATGGAAAAGAAGAAGCGATTCCGGCAGCAACGCTTGTGGCAATTCTTGACCGCATGATCGCATATGTGGAAGAAGGAATCGAGCTTGGATGCGCGATGAAGGATGGTATTGCACCGGCATATATGGCATACAGCATGTCTGATTATACAGAGAAGGACGGTGTGATCACACCGGAAAATCTACAGGTGGTTGATATCCCGTTGTTCCTGGAGGGACCGGTTCGTTACCTGAAGCTGCCACAGACACATGAGGCAAAGGAAGCACTTTACGAGAAGGTAAAGGCTTCAGATATGTATGACAAGAAGCTTGATATGTACAAGGTCAATGCTCCGCTTACAAAATGCTCTTATGAGATCGGACGTGCACGTGCATTCTCTCCGGGCTGGCTGGAGAATGAATCCATCTGGCTGCATATGGAGTACAAATATTTACTGGAGCTGTTGAAGTCCGGACTTTATGAAGAATATTTCTCAGACTTAAAGAAGATGGGCGTTCCATTCCTGCCTTACGAGACATACGGCAGAAGTCCACTGGAGAATTCATCGTTTCTGGTAAGCTCTGCAAACTTCAATGAGAAGATCCATGGAAAAGGCTTCGTGGCAAGACTGAGCGGTTCGACCGCAGAGTTCTTACAGATGTGGGAGCTGATGATGAATGGCGATAAGTTATTTACGATGCAGGAGGGTACACTTATATTTAAGCTTGCACCGGCAATTCCGGCATATCTTGTGAAGGATGATAGCAAGGTAGAGGCAACCTTGTTTGGTAAGATCAGGATTGTATATGACTGCGGCAGCAAGCGGAATCTGATTCCGGGACAGTATGCGGTTACAAAGTACGAACTTGTGGCAGCTGACGGAAGGGAAGAGATCTTCGAGGGAGCAGTTGTATCCGGAGAAGCAGCACAGCGTGTAAGAGATGGAAAAGTTGCAGAAATCCGAGTAACAATCCAGTAAAGCAGAATGTAATAGAAAGTTCGTGACAAGAACAGGAAAATTATATATAATAAATGTCAATTATGTGATTTACAAAAATCAGGTGAAGGAGAAGCGGTCTTTCTAAGATGCGCACAGGGTTATGAAAAAATTAGGAGCATATTTATTATCGCTTGTGATGCTGCTCAGTGTGATCGTATTGCCAGCCAATACCACACAGGCAGCGGAGGCGATGCCGACAGTATCTTACAGTGTACATGCACAGAGCTATGGCTGGATGAACCCAACTCAGAACGGAAAGACAGCCGGTACGACCGGACAGGGCAAACGTCTTGAAGCGGTTGCGATTTCTTTAAAACAGAATGGAACGTCTTATACAGGCGGACTTCGCTATCAGACGCATGTGCAGAGCTATGGTTGGATGAACTGGGTGGATGCTGATACGAATGGCGCATCACCAAGAAGTCTTGCAGACAAAGGACAGTATGCAGGAACGGTTGGAAAGTCAAAGCGAATGGAAGCTATCCGGATTGAACTGACTGGGGAACTTGCCAATCATTTTGAAGTGTTATACCGCGTTCATATGCAGACGTATGGCTGGAGTACATGGACGAAGGGCGGAGAGACTGCTGGAACGGTTGGACAGGGCAAGCGTCTCGAAGCAATCGAGATCAAGCTGATCCAGAAACCATCGGTGACACCGACAGCCACGGTCAATTATCAGGTACATGCACAGAGCTATGGCTGGATGAATACGGTGACAGGTGGAACGATCGCGGGTACAACCGGACAGGGCAAGCGTCTCGAAGCAATTAAGATTGATTTAAAGACACAGGGTGTAACGGGCGGTATCGTCTATAATACCCATGTACAGTCTCTTGGCTGGACAAAAGATGTTTCAAACAACGGCGTGAGTGGTACGACAGGGCAGTCGAAACGGATCGAAGCGATCTGTATGCATCTGACGGGAGATATCACCGCTTATTATGATGTTTATTATCGCGTTCATTGTCAGTCGTTTGGCTGGCTTGACTGGGCGAAAAATGGACAGATGGCAGGTACGACCAATGGCGGAAAACGGATGGAAGCAATCCAGATCCAGCTTGTCAAAAAGGGCGGCAAAGCACCGGGGGCAACGACAAAGTCGTATGTCTATGTTGAACCGCCAGCAATCACGAAGGATACATATGAGATTCGTGTAAATAAGCAGGAAAGCTGCATCACGATCTATAAGGATGGCGTGCCGATCAAGGCAATGACCTGTTCACCGGGTGACGCCACTCCGGTTGGAACCTTCTATCTGGCTGGAAAATGGCGTTGGAACGCACTGATGGGTGGCGTGCAGGGACAGTATTGCTCCCAAATACAGGGCAATTTCTTATTCCATTCGGTGTTATATAATAAGACAAATCCGCGTACACTGATTCCAAGCAGTTACAACAATCTTGGAAAACGCGTATCGCATGGATGCGTCCGTTTACAGGTAATCGACGCAAAGTGGATCTTTGATAATTGTCCAAGAGGCACAAAGATTACGATCTATAATTCCAGTGATCCGGGACCTCTCGGCAAGCCGGTATTACAGAAGATACCGGGCAGCCAGACATGGGACCCGACAGATCCAGCAATCTAAATAAAAAAGCGGGGTGTCGCATCGGAACATACAAACATGTCTCCGGTGCGACTGTCGTGTTTTTGGAAAGAGACAAATGAGCGTGAATCATTTGTAAAAAGAGGAACTATGTACTTAGAAGAACAACGAAGAAGAGCATTGAGCTTGCTTGCAAATTTGATCATATGGGTATTTGAGGCAGTATCATTTGGTGTGATCTGGTTTGGAGAGTATCACAATCCGTTATTCTTTCGGGGAAATTATGTCGTGATCGGGTTGTATGCCGTCTTTCTGTTTCTGATTACCAAAAGCTTCAATGGATATAAATTAAGCTATATGCGCGTACTTGATCTGTGTCTGTCACATGGACTTGCAATCGTGATCGGTGGAGCCGTTGCGTATATTTTTATTTGCATGGTATCGCGTGATTATATGAACGTGCTTCCGGTTATCATAATGGTAATCATACAGATTGTGTTTGAGACGCTCTGGGTGATTCTGATCCAGCATATCTACATGCTGTTTTTCCCACCGCGGAAGCTGATTGTGATCTATGGTAATTATCCGCCGGAGAATTTTCTGCTTAAAATCAATGCCAGACGCGACCGTTATCAGATTTGCGAGGTGTTAAATTATCAGCAGGGTATGGAGAAGATCCAGCAGGATGTACTGGATTTTGAGGGAGTTGTACTGTACGATTTACCGTCGGAAGACCGAAATAACATTTTGAAGTATTGCTTTAAGCATTCGATCCGTACGTATGTCATTCCGAAAATCACGGATATTATCATGAAAGGGTCGGATGACATGCATCTGGTAGATACTCCGGTATTTCTGTCGAGAAATATTGGTCTGCAGGCAGACCAGCGTTTCTTCAAGCGTGCAACCGATCTGTTTATATCTGGGATTGGAATCATTGTAGGGTCCCCGATCATGCTGATCATTGCGATCGCAATCAAGGCGTATGACCACGGCCCGGTTTTTTACCGACAGGTGCGGCTGACGCGGGGCGGAAAACAGTTTATGATCTATAAGTTCCGAAGCATGCGCATGGATGCAGAAGCGAATGGTGCGCAGCTTGCGAAGAAGGATGATGGCCGTATCACACCGGTTGGAAAAGTGCTGCGAAATCTCCATCTGGATGAATTGCCACAGCTTTTCAACGTGTTTGTCGGTGATATGTCGATGGTTGGTCCAAGACCGGAGCGACCGGAGATTTTCGAGAAATATGAGGAGTCGGTGCCGGATTTTGATTTCCGTCTGAAGGTGAAGGCGGGACTGACCGGGTATGCACAGGTATATGGAAAATACAACACGACTCCGATTGATAAATTGAAACTGGATCTGACATATATTCAGGAATATTCCTACCGGTTGGATCTGAAATTGTTGCTTTTGACCTTCCGTATCGTGTTCCGTAAGGAAAGCTCGGAGGGTGTGGATAAGAACCAGCAGACCGCGTTAAAAGATAAAAACGAGAAAGGATAAAGGTATCACACATGAATGTAGCAGTGATTATTGCCGGAGGCTCCGGACAGAGAATGGGACAGGATATCCCAAAGCAGTTTATCAACGTATATGACAAACCGGTTTTGATCTATACGCTGGAGAGTTTTCAGAGAAATGATCTGATCGATGCAATCGAGGTTGTCTGTATCGACGGATGGCATAACGTGTTATGGGCATATGCCAAGCAGTTCAATATTACAAAGGTAAAATGGGTGATCTCTGGTGGAAACAGTGCACAGGAGTCTATCCGGAACGGTGTCTACAACCTGAAGGATGTCTGCTCCGCAGATGATAACATCATCATTCATGATGGTATCCGTCCACTGGTTGACGACGAGGTGCTCGAGGATGTCATTGCGAAATGTAATGAGTTTGGAAATGGTGTTACGTCCCTTCCTTACAATGAGCAGATCTTTGTGATCGACGATGAGGCATCTACAACGAAATACATTCCACGTGAGACACTGCGCCGCGTATCAACACCACAGGCATACAAGTTCGATAAGCTTGTGTGGGCATATGAGAAGGCGTTTGCAGAGGAAATCGGTATCTATGGTTCCTCTTATACGAATACGATGATGGTAGAGCTTGGCGAGCGCCTGTATTTTGCGAAGGGCTCGGACAAGAACATCAAGCTTACGACGAAGGATGATCTGGAGATCTTCAAGGGTTATCTGACCGCAGAGAAGGATAAATGGTTAAAGTAGGAGAGACGACGATGCATTTATATGACAGTGAACTGTATATGCAGGATGTGTGTGCCGTTGCAAGCATGATCGAGGTACAGGAGCTTGCAGACGCATCGGTGCTGATCTCCGGGGGAACCGGCATGATCGGCAGCTTCTTGGTAGATGCACTTTTGTACGCAGACAAGCATTATCAGGCAAATACGCAAGTGTATATATTAGGCAGAAATGAGGAGAAGGCGCATGCACGTTTCGCGGACTATGTGGATTGTCCACAGTTTCATTTTATTAAGCAGGATATCAATGAGAAGGTAGTCGGAAATCCGGCTTTGCCAGCGAAGATCGATTATGTGATCCATGCGGCGAGCAACACTCACCCGGTTGCCTATGCGAGCGATCCGATCGGAACGATCACCGCAAATGTATTCGGTACCCAGTATCTGCTCGACTATGCAAAGGAAGCGGATTGTAAACGGTTTGTATTTTTATCTTCCGTTGAAATCTACGGAGAAAATCGTGGAGATACCGATAAATTCGCAGAGGACTATCTTGGCTATATCGACTGCAACACGATGCGTGCCGGATATCCGGAGAGCAAACGTACCGGAGAGGCATTGTGTCAGGCATATCGTAAGCAAAAGGAAATGGATGTTGTAATCCCACGTTTGTCCCGCGTGTATGGTCCGACGATGCTGATGAGTGATACAAAAGCACTGTCCCAGTTCATCTTAAAGAGTGTGAAGCGGGAAGATATCGTGTTAAAGAGCGAAGGAACACAGGAATTTTCGTATGCCTATGTGGCAGACTGTGTCGCAGGTATTCTTGCCGTTATGCTGGATGGCAAAGATGGCGAGGCGTACAATATCTGTTCGAAGGATTCGGACGTACAGCTTCGCGATGTGGCAAAGCAGCTTGCAGAGCTCGCGGATAAGCAGGTCGTATTTGATCTGCCGGATGCAACGGAGCAGGCTGGTTATTCCAAGGCAACAAAGGCAACCCTTGACACGACGAAGATTAAGGAAGAATTTGGATTTGAGTCACAGTACGATATGAAAACCGGACTTTCCCACACTGTACAGGTGCTGCGGGAAATTATGTAGATGAGAAAATAGGAAAAAACATATGGGAGCAAAAATAAAAGAGTTTCGTCAATATAACAATTTATTTACGGAGCTTGTCAGAAAAGGAATCAAATTAAAATACAGACGATCTTATCTTGGAATCGTCTGGTCGATGATCGAGCCATTGCTTACAATGATCGTATTGACGCTGGTGTTCGGTACACTGCTTGGGCACAAGGAGAAATCATTTCCGGTCTATATCCTGACTGGACGACTGATGTATACACTGTTCTCGCAGTCGACAACCTCTGCCTTAAAGTCCATCCGGCAGAATGAGGCGATGATCAAGAAAGTATATGTTCCGAAATATCTGTATCCACTTGCAAATATCTGTTTCAATTATATTTTATTTTTAATCTCACTTGTGGTGCTTGCAGTTGTTGCTCTGGTATTAGGCATATTCCCGACATGGCATACCCCGCTTGCCATCGTACCACTGCTCAATCTGTTCTTGCTGTCCATTGGTGTCGGCATGATACTTGCGACGGTCGGTGTGTATTTCCGCGATATGGAATACCTGTGGAATGTTGCGCTGATGCTGATCATGTACACCTGTGCGATCTTCTATTATCCAAAGAAGATCCTGAACAGTAATGTAAGCTGGATTCTGAAATTCAATCCGCTGTTTTGTATTATCAACAATTTCCGTAACTGCGTATTCGGCAGGGCGATGAGTGCACATATGCTGATCTATTCGTTCACTTTTGCGTTTATCTGCATTGTGGTAGGAATCGCAGTATTTAACAAGAAGCAGGATCAGTTCATTCTGCATCTGTAAGGCATGGGAGGAGATATCGTGAGCGAAGAGACAAGAAAAGACGTAATTACATTATCCCATGTTGGCATGGAATTCCATTTGAACAAAGAGAAGGTTGACAGCCTGAAGGAATATTTTATCAAGCTTGTGAAGCATGATATCGCGTACACGGAGTTCTGGGCGTTAAAGGATGTGACCTTTACAGTCAAGCAGGGCGACCGTGTTGGAATCCTTGGATTAAATGGCGCAGGCAAATCAACCTTGATGAAGGTCATTGCCGGCGTGTTCAAACCGACCGAGGGCACGATTGAGAAAAAAGGTGTGCTTGCGCCGATGATCGAGCTTGGAGCCGGATTTGATATGCAGTATACCGGTGCAGAAAATATCTTCCTCTATGGTGCGGTGCTTGGACATTCGCGGAAGTTCATGGAAGAGAAATTCGATGAGATCGTGAAGTTCTCCGAGCTTGGCAAATTTATTGATGTGCCGCTCAAGAACTATTCCTCCGGTATGAAGGCGAGACTTGGATTCTCGATTGCAACGGTGGTACGCCCGGACATTCTGATCCTCGATGAAGTGTTATCCGTTGGCGATGCGAAATTCCGCAAGAAGAGTGAGAAAAAACTGGTCGATATGATGGATACTGGTGTGACGGTGCTGTTCGTATCGCACAACTTAGATCAGGTGAAGCGTATCTGTAACAAAGCGATGATTCTGGAACATGGGAAAATGAAAGCATATGGAGATATCGATGAGGTAGCTCCAATCTACGAAGAGATGATTAAATAATATGGGATTTTATATCAGACAGATTATAAAAATGATGGCACAGCATGTGCTGTTTCCAATTTATTATTTTATCTGTTGCCGGAAGCCGGTCACAAAAGGACTGGTCGTGTTCGCGGACGAACATAAGACGGCGTGCCCGCCTTCGATGCAGCGGCTGCGTGATGCCCTGCTTTCGCAGGAAGGCTTTACGGTGGTGGATGATTTCTTTGATCTGCAGGCAATGTCCGCGCAGGCAGGTATGCGGCGGATGCTTGCATTCATGAAGCTGTATGCACAGGCAGAGTTCGTGATCCTGCAGGATAATTTTCTTCCGGTTTCGTCCTGCCATAAGCGCAAAGGTACGAAGGTGATTCAGCTTTGGCATGGCTGTGGTGCATTCAAGCGGTTTGGCTATGATGCAAAGGATGATATCCCGCGGTTTTATAAGGGAAATGTCTATAAGAACTATGATCTTGTGACGGTGAGCAGTCCTTACTGCCGTCCGTTTTTCGCATCGGCGATGCGGATGAAACATCCGAAGACGGTGCGGGCATACGGAAGCAGCTATACGGATTGTTATTTTGATGAAGCTTATAAAGCTGCAATGCAGGAGAAATTTGAACAGACCTACGGTGCGAAGAACGGAAGAACCGTGATCGTATGGGCGCCGACCTTCCGGGGAAATGCCGGACAGCAGAACAAGAGCGAGCGGACGATCGGGGAGACCTGGATCGATGAACTTGCGAAAAATCCAGACTATCTGGTGATAAAAAGTCTGCATCCGCATATGCTGAAACGGGGAGAGACACAGCCGCTTACGACTGGGGAGCTGCTTTTCTCCGCAGATTTACTGATTACAGATTACTCATCTGTTTTATTTGAATATTTACTGCTTGATAAAACGTTGCTGTTTTTCGCACCAGATCTGGAAACATATGGTGCAGACCGGGGCTGGTATCTTTCCTATGAAGATATGCCGGGCACGATTGTGACAGAGGGAGAACAACTGGCGGATGCAGTTGCCGGCACATTGGGGAAGGATGTGTATGCAGAGAAGCGTCATGCGTTCCGGGAGCAGTATATGAGCCGTTGTGATGGAAATGCAACGAAACGATTGATTCGATATATTTTACATGAGGAGACAAAGAGAAACGATGTTGAAAAGCTTGTTTAAGAAATTCAAGAAGACGATTGTATTTAAGACGATTCAGAAGACAATTCCATACCGGGCACTGCGGAAGGTGTACCGTGCGTGCAGAAAACGGGCGCGCATGATCTACCGTTATGAGATGCTGCGGAAGCATTATCCAAAACTTTATAATAAATATGCGGCAAGACCGGTCAATGAGAAGAAGGTTGTCTTTATCGAGGTGCGGGAGAGCAAGATCAGCGACAGTTTTTCCCTGATGTACAAGAAGGTACAGGAGGAACACAAATACGAGATTCATACACATTTCCTGCGCAGCGGATTCTCAAAGCGGAAGGATTATCAGCATGCCTGTGAGGCGATGATCACAGATATCGCAGATGCAAAATATATCTTTTTAAATGAGTCTTCGGATGTCATCGCGGCACTCCCAATGCGTAAGGAGACAATCGTTACGCAGCTCTGGCATGGCTGTGGTGCGTTTAAAAAGTTCGGAATGAGTACCGCAGAGCTGATTTTTGGTGATGACAGAAAGACATTGGAGAAATACCCATATCATGGAAATTACACTTATGTGACAGTCAGCTCACCGGAGGTTGTCTGGGCGTATGAGGAGGCAATGTCCCTGCAGGATAAAAAGGGCGTCGTTGTGCCAACCGGTATTTCCCGTTCGGATATCTTCTATGATGAAGAAGCAAAAAAGGCAGCACAGGAAAAACTGCTTTCGGTAGTGCCACAGGCAAAGGGTAAGAAGGTGATTTTGTATGCACCGACGTTCCGTGGCAGAGTGGCAAAGGCAAAGACACCAAATCAGCTGGATATTGCGGCATTTGGCGATGCGCTGGGCAAGGACTATATACTCTTGTTTAAATTACATCCATTTGTGAAGAAACGGACTGCGATTCCGGAAGGATACGAGGATTTTGCCTTTGATCTGACGGATGATATGAGCATCGAGGAATTATTGTTTGTGGCAGACATCTGTATCTCAGATTATTCGTCGCTTGTATTTGAGTATTCGCTGTTTGAAAAGCCGATGATCTTCTTTGCGTTTGATCTGGATAACTATTATGACTGGCGTGGATTTTATTATGATTATAAGGACTTTGTTCCGGGACCGATCCACACGACGACCGAAGAGATGATTGAGTATATCCAGCATGTGGATGAGCGGTTTGATAAGAAAAAGGTGCAGGAATTCCGGCAGAAATTTATGAGTGCCTGCGACGGACACGCGACCGAGCGGATTATGAAAATGATGTTTGGAGAGTAAATATGGTTTCAGTGATTATTCCATGTTACAACGCAAGACAGTATATATGCGAGGCGCTTGCCTCCGCAGTGGCACAGGAATATGTGCACGAGGTGATACTGGTGGATGACTGCTCAACGGATGATTCCGTGGCATGTGTGCAGGCGTGGCTCGATGTGCACGCGGCACAGACGGCAGATATTTCCATCCGGGTGTTGCAGAATGCAGAAAATAGTGGAGTCGCGGTGTCAAGAAACCGGGGCGTGCAGGAGGCAGACGGAAAATATATTGCATTTTTAGATGCGGATGACCGGTTTGCACCGGGAAAACTGAAAAAACAGGTGGAGCTTTTGGAACAGACGGGAGCCTGTCTTTGCAATACCGCCCGTGTATTGATGACGCCGGACGGAAGCCTGACACAGACGATCATGCATACCCCGGAGAAAATCACACTTGCAGAGCTGGAGAAAACGAATGTGATCAACTGTTCTTCCGTGGTTGCACCAAGGGAGATTCTGCTGAAATATCCGATGCAGCACAGCGAGGTGCATGAGGATTATCTGACTTGGCTTCAGATGCTGCGGGCATATCCATATGCGGTTGGTATCGATGAACCGTTGCTGGAGTATCGTTTATCCGAGCATGGAAAGTCAAGGAACAAGCTGAAATCGGCACGGATGACATATCGTACCTACCGGCTGGCAGGGTATCCGGTATGGAAATCCTGCAGGATGTTTTTGAGCTATATGATAAATGGTTTGAAAAAGTATGCTACGCATTAAAAATTCACCGTATTTTCAAATAGTACAGGGAATCAAAGATTGATTTTAAAGGCAAGATGCGATATGATAAGAAAGAACGGCTTTGCCGAATAAAGGTTTGAGAGGTATGGATATGGTTGACGAGAAGAAAACCATCCTTATGACGAAGCTTGCGATATTTGAGAAACATGAGAAGAACAAAAGCTTGGTTGTGAGTAAATATTATAGAAGTGATTATGTCCGTTATAACGTGTTAAAAACATGGGTGGCAGTGACAGTACTATACTGGTGTGTCATTGCAGGATACATATTCATGACATTTGACAGTATCTTAGAGAAGCTGAACGATCTGGATTATTTTGCAGTCGTATATAAGATGCTGGGTGGCTATGTAATCATCTGTGCAATCTATTTTCTGTTTGCATTTATCCTGTATAATTATCGGTATAAGAAAGCAAGAAATGGACTGGTACAGTACAATATTAACCTGAAAGAACTGATCCATGCGGACGATCCACCGGAGATGCAGCGACGCATGGTAGACGATACAAAGCGTACGACCGATGATGTCTCTGCAGCCAGAGCGCATGCGCCACAGCAGGCATCCCGTGCCAATGTCAGCCGTTCGGAGATGGTACAGCGGCAGCTGCAGGCACAGCAGGAACGCAAGAATCAGGAGATTATCGAGAATGTAAAGCGTCGGAATGAGCGTATTTCAGAGAAGCAGCAGGAAGAAGCGCAAAGACAGCGAGAGATGGAAGAAGAACGACGCAGAATCCGCGCACGCCGCGCGCAGTTAGAGCGCGAACAGCTGGAGCGGATCAGACAGGAACAGCAAGGTATGTACCGGGAAGATCATGTCTATAATACAAATACACCGAACGGTGCAGGAAGGGGAGAAAACGAATGACTGGATTGATAGCAGTGAGAAATTCCATACGTGATTTTTTGAGAAAATATGATGAGGTAACCACTCCGATTCTTCGGTTTATCTTCTCGTTTATTGTATTTTCCTGTATAAATTCTCTGTTTGGATATAGTGAGTTTTTACATAGAGGTGTTATCACATTTTTATTGTCTGTGATCTGTGCACTTGTGACAGGACCGGTTGTTGTATTTCTGGCTGGTGTTGTCGTTGCCGTTCATTGCTTCTCGGTATCGATGGACGTAGGTGTTTTGTGCCTGTTGTTATTCCTTGTGATGTATTGCTCCTATATTCGGATGTTCCAGAACACGGGATATGTATTGGCATTGGTGCCAATCTTATATATGTTGAAGATTCCATTTGCGGCGCCTGTTATGGTAGCAATCTTTGCAGGATTTTCAGGAGCGGTTCCAGCCGCCTTTGGTGTGGTAATTTATTATTTTGCACAGTATGTAAAAGAGGCAAGAGCAACCATCCTTCTCGGTGAGGATACGGAATTTCAGGGATATTCGTATATTGTAAACGGTATGATGAAGGATAAGGCAATGTTGCTTGCAATCATTGCATTTGTGGTTGTCGTTATGGTGACTGCACTTATCCATCAGTTGAATTTTGATTATGCATGGTATGTTGCAATCGGTGTCGGAAGCGTATTTACGATTCTGGTATTTATGGTATGTGGCATGCTGGTGGACGTCAGCGTTCCAGCGGGCAGTCTGGTGCTCGGCGCGATTCTCGGAGGTGTGCTTGGTGTGATCGTACAGATGTGCAAGAGTGTGATCGATTATTCGCACAAGGAATCCGTACAGTTTGAAGATGATGATTACTATTATTATGTAAAGGCGATTCCGAAGGTGGAAAACGCACAGAAAAAACGTGTGAAAACCATGACGGAGGAAGAAGTTGTGGAGCAGGTGAAGAAGCCACGCCCACAGCAGGGGGCAAATGGTCAGGCAAGGCAGCCGCGTCCACAGCAGGGTGCAAACGGTCAGGCAAGACAGCCACGCCCGCAGCAAAACCGAAACAACGGACAGACAAATCGATAAGACTAGCGATGGTTAAGGGGTGTTAGTTTGAAAAAGTTACTCACAGCATTAAGTGTATATTTTGATTGGTTTTACATACCGAAGATCCATGTGACGGACATTGTTGAGATCATTATTCTGTCGTATGTAATTTACCATGTCATGATCTGGTTTAAAAAGACGCGTGCATGGACCCTATTCAAAGGAATTGTTGTGTTGTTTATCTTTGTCGGACTGGCAACCCTTTTTCGTTTGAATACGATCCTGTGGATATTCCGGAACACGATCAGTGTCGGTATTATTGCGTTGATCATTTTGTTCCAGCCAGAGCTTCGGCGTGCACTGGAAGAGCTGGGACGAAAGAAGATTTTTACGGATGTTCTGGCGAGGGACGATAAGAACCTGCATCTGGAGCGTGTCAACAATCATACGATTGATGAGCTTGTTGCCGCTTCGATTGATATGGGTAAGGTAAAGACGGGCGCACTGATCGTTATTGAGCAGGATGTTGCACTTGGAGAATATGAAAATACAGGAATTCTGATCGATGCGGCTTTGACAAGGCAGCTTCTGATCAATATATTTGAGCACAATACCCCATTGCATGATGGTGCGGTGATCATACGGGATAACCGTGTACTTGCGGCAACCTGTTATCTGCCGCTTACGGATCGTATCGACCTGAACAAGGCGCTTGGAACGAGACATCGTGCAGCTGTTGGTATCAGTGAAGTGTCCGATAGTATGACGATCGTGGTATCCGAGGAAACCGGAGAAATTTCGGTGGCTTATGGCGGAACCCTGTATCGGAATCTGGATGCGATTGAACTTCGAAAGAAATTGACCTCTTTACAGCCGGTTGCTCCGGAGCACAGACGTGCGAGACTGCGGAAAGGGGGCAAAAAGAATGGAAAAAAATAAGAAAGAGCTTGGACATATCGGATACAAGATTTCGGCAGTTTTGCTCGCGATTGTTGCCTGGCTTGCGGTGGCAAATATTTCCGATTACCAGACGACACGGCAGATATCCAATATTCCGGTCACTCAGATCAATGGCGATGTGCTTGATGAGCTGGATCAGGTGTACGATGTAGTGAGTGGAGATACTGTGGATATCATAGTCAAGGGCAGACGTTCTGTGGTCGGAACACTTGATAAAGATGATTTTACGGCAATTGCGGATTTGTCCACGATGTCGATTACCAATACCGTATCAATATCTGTGGAGGCAAAAAGCAACACGGTTCAGAGTGAGATCAATATTACCTGCGTGGATAATACGATGAAACTCAATCTGGAAGAGAAGGTGACACAGCAATTTCCAATCAAGGTGGTCACAACTGGAAGTACAAAAAACGGATATGCGGTAAGTGGAACGAGTTCTACGCCGAATATCGTAAAGGTTGAAGGACCGAAGAGCGCGGTCGAGAAGATTACAGAGATCCGGGCATCGGTCGATGTAGACAAGAAATATTCCAGCTTCGAGACAGAATCGGAGTTTCATATCTATGATGCGTACGGAGAAGAAATTACAAATGATAAGATTACCCTGGACGTTGCATCGGCAAAGGTAAGCGTTGAAATTTATGCAACCAAGTCCGTGCCGATCGAGGTGAACCTGCGTGGAACACCGGGCGATGGCTACGGCGTGGAAGGCGTGGTATATCAGCCACAGAGCGTGGAACTGGTTGGACCGGCGGATGCGCTTGCCAAGATAGAAACCGTAGATGTGGATGATGTGTCCGTGAGTGGAATGACCGAAGATTACCAGACGGATGTAGATATTCGCGATTATCTGCCGGATGGAGTTTCGGTGGTAGATATCCCACCAGAGATTACCGTGAATATTTCGATTACGAAGCTGGAAGATAAGAAGCTGACTGTGACAGCAAACAGTTTTGTGCTTTACAAGCAGGTAGATGGCTATCAGTATGAGGTAACGATCAACAACTTCACGATTACGGCGTCTGGATTTGCAGATGTGGTATCGAAGCTGACTTTGGATGATATTGTTCCAACGATTGACTGTTCCGGACTGCCGGTTGGAAATCATGGAAATGTAACTGTTACTTTGAAGGAAATTGATGGTGTGACGTATACGATGAGTGGTACGGTCAGTGTCAATGTCACAAATGCAGAGAGTAAATAAAGAGTGATTGATCCTCCAGACGGAGTATGGAAGAGAAGAAAGAAGCGTGAGAATGTGGAACAGGAAAAGATAGAACAGTTCAAGGAAGCAGTTGCACAGTGTAATTCGATTGTATTCTTTGGCGGTGCAGGTGTGTCGACAGAGAGCGGAATTCCGGATTTCCGAAGCACGGATGGTCTGTATAACCAGAAATACAAATATCCACCGGAGACGATTGTCAGCCACAGCTTTTATATGCAACGGACAGAAGAGTTCTATGAGTTCTACAAGGACAAGATGCTGTTCCCACAGGCACAGCCAAATGCTGCCCACAAGAAGCTTGCAGAGTTAGAACAGGCCGGAAAACTCAAAGCGGTTATCACACAGAATATCGATGGATTGCATCAGGCGGCAGGCAGCAAAGAAGTGTTAGAGCTGCACGGCTCCGTACACCGGAACTACTGTACGAAATGTAAGAAGTTTTTCCCACTTTCGTATATTGTGGAAGCCAAAGGGATTCCAACCTGTGACGAATGCGGTGCGATCATCAAACCAGACGTTGTTCTGTATGAGGAAGGACTTGACCAGAGTGTCCTGACATGGGCAATCAACCATATCGCGAAGGCAGATATGCTGATCATCGGTGGTACATCGTTAGCGGTATATCCGGCGGCAGGACTGATCGATTATTTCCATGGGAAATATCTGGTTGTCATCAATATGGCATCGACACCGCGTGATTCCTATGCGGATATTGTGATCAATGGCAAGATCGGTGAGGTATTGTCACAGATTGAGGTATAAGTATTGACATAAAAAAACGATGGTGTTAAAGTACAGTTGTGTCAAAAAGTAAATAAATATTTACTCGGGGCGGGGTGTGATTCCCCACCGGCGGTATAGCCCGCGCGCAGTGATGCATGATTTGGTGAGATTCCAAAGCCGACAGTATAGTCTGGATGAGAGAGTAAGGATAGAGTTGCAGGAGAAAATGGCAGCGTGTGATGCACAATGACAGCCATTTGATTTCGATGCGGATAAGCCCCGGGACATAGTGATATGTGACCGGGGTTTAATTTTGGGGTGAATAGAACAAAGAAGGTGATAAAGTGGCATACAAACAGGAATATATGGAGCTTGCAATCAAGCTTGCGAAAAAAGGAACCGGTGCGGTCAATCCGAATCCGCTTGTTGGTGCGGTGATCGTGAAGGATGACCGGATCATCGGACAGGGGTATCATGCAAGATATGGGGATCTGCATGCAGAACGGGCAGCATTTGCAAGTCTTACCGAGGATGCGGCAGGTGCGGAAATGTATGTAACGCTGGAACCGTGCTGCCATTATGGCAAACAGCCCCCGTGTACACTTGCCATCGTGGAACACGGCATAAAAAAAGTCTATGTTGGAAGTGATGATCCAAACGACAAGGTGGCAGGAAAAGGAATCGCATTCCTGCGGGAGCATGGCGTCGAGGTGGAAACCGGCGTGATGAAGGCTGCCTGCGATGCAATCAATCCGGTATTCTTCCACTATATAACGACAAAGTTACCATATGTGGTTATGAAATATGCGATGTCGATGGACGGCAAGATCGCAGCGTACACCGGAAAGAGCCAGTGGATCACCGGGGAAGCAGCGAGACAGCATGTGCAGGAGACGCGGAACTGGCTGAATGGAATCATGGTGGGCTGCAATACGGTCTTACAGGATGATCCGGCGTTGACCTGCCGGATTGAAGGAGGAAGGAATCCAGTCCGGATCGTCTGCGATAGTCATCTGCGAATCCCACTTGACTGCCAGTTAGTACGGACGGCGGTGGATGTGCCGACGATCGTGGCAACACTCGATGGTGCATCGGACAAGGCGAAGGAATTGCAGCAGGCAAATGTGCAGATACTACAGTGCAAGGAAAAAGATGGACGCATTGATCTGTATGATCTGATGGTGCAGCTTGGTGCACAGGATATCGACGGCATCCTGTTAGAAGGCGGCGGCACGTTAAATGAGCAGGCACTCGCGCAGGATATCGTGCAGGAAGTGCAGGTATATATCGCACCGAAGATCATAGGTGGTGCGGAAGCAAAAACCCCGGTGGAAGGCAAAGGCGTACCGGATCCAAATGGTGCGTACCGGTTTGCATTTGACCGGATGGAGCAGGTCGGAGACGACATCTTACTTCGATATCGAAAGGAGAAGCGGGAAATATGTTTACAGGAATCATAGAAGAGGTTGGAACGCTTCTTGCCACGCGGAAAGCATCGAAATCGGAAAGCCTTACGATTGAGGCACCATATGTCCTGCAGGATGCGAAGGTTGGAGACAGTATCGCGGTCAATGGCATCTGTCTGACGGCAACTTCGATTTCGGGCAATACATTTACGGCGGATGTCATGGCGGAGACGATGCGGCGGACATCACTTGGCACACTGCATACCGGAAGTATAGTCAATCTGGAACGTGCGATGGCGGCAGGTGGACGTTTCGGTGGGCATATCGTATCCGGGCATATCGACGGCACCGGAACGATCGCGAACATGGAGCGAGAAGAAAATGCAGTCTGGGTAACGATTGAGACGACACCGCAGATTATGAAATACATCATCGAGAAAGGTTCGATCGCGATTGACGGCATCAGCCTGACGGTTGCGACGGTCAGCACTGACCGGTTTCAGGTATCAATCATCCCGCACACCGGACAGGAGACGACATTGCTTACGAAGAAGCCGGGCGATATCGTGAATCTGGAAAATGATGTGATCGGAAAATACGTGGAGCAACTGCTTCATTTCAAAGAACCGGAGAATAAGAAACAAAGCTCGAAGGTCGATATGGGATTTCTTGCAGAGCATGGTTTTTTATAGATAAATACACATAGTGAAAATTATGGACAGACAATGATAAACAATTCATATACAGGAGGAACAACATGGAATTAAACAGCATTGAAGAGGTTGTAGAGGACCTCAAAAAAGGAAAATGTGTTGTGATCATGGACGATGAGAATCGCGAGAATGAGGGCGATGTCATCTGTGCCGCAGAATTTGCAACAACAGAGAACGTGAACTTTATGGCAAGCTATGCCAAAGGTCTGATCTGTATGCCAATGGCACCGGAATACACAGATAAGCTGCATCTGCCACAGATGTGTATTACAAATACAGACAATCACTGCACCGCATTTTCCGTATCGGTCGATCATGTGAGTACGACAACTGGTATCTCAGCCTATGAGCGGGGTATCACCGCACGCAAGTTCGTGGAGGACGATGCGAAGCCGGAAGATTTCCGCAGACCGGGACATATGTTTCCACTTGAGGCAAGACCGGGTGGCGTGATCGAGCGTCAGGGACACACCGAGGCAACGGTAGATCTGATGAAGATTGCAGGATTGAAACCAGTTGGCCTTTGCTGTGAAATCATGCGTGACGATGGTATGATGGCAAGACGCGATGACTTGGAGACGTTTGCAAAGCAGCATGATCTGAAGATCTCTACTGTAGAGAAGCTGATCCAGTACCGTAAGGAGCATGAAGTATTTGTCGAGTGCGTGGCAAAGGCAAAGATGCCGACACGTTACGGCGAGTTCATGATCTACGGCTATGTAAATAAATTAAACGGCGAGCACCATGTCGCACTCGTAAAGGGTGACATCACGGACGGCGAACCGGTACTTTGCCGTGTACATTCCGAGTGTCTGACCGGCGATGCACTTGGCTCTGCACGCTGCGACTGCGGACAGCAGTATGATGCAGCGATGAAGCAGATTGCCAAGGAGGGTAGAGGCGTGCTTCTCTACCTGCGTCAGGAAGGCCGTGGAATTGGACTCATCAACAAGATCCGCGCGTACCAGTTGCAGGATCAGGGACTTGACACGGTCGAGGCGAACCTGAAGCTCGGCTTCCCGGAGGATGCCCGTGACTATACGATTGGTACACAGATCCTCGTAGACCTCGGCGTACACAAGATGCGCCTGCTCACAAACAACCCACTCAAGGTATACGGCCTTTCCGGCTACAACCTTGAAATCGTCGAGCGTGTGCCAATTCAGATGGAGCCAAGTAAATACGATATGTTCTACCTGAAAACAAAGAAAGAAAAGATGGGACATATCCTCGACATCTAAATGAGATACAAACACGGAAAGGCAGTGAATGCCGCCTCTCCGTTAAGTTATTAAAATGTATGTAAGCCACATCCTATAAATAAGAATTGTAAATAGATGTTCTTCTATGTATGATTCCAACGCAGACCATTGGAACATGTCGGCACTTAATGAGATGCGTCAGTAATTTATTACTGACGTATCGAATTTAGTACCGTTACATGTGGAAGTGAGCGGGAGCGCGTCTGCGTGGAACATACATAGGGAGAACATCGGATGCCAAAAAGTATATGGATGTGGCGGTAGATAAAAGAATAAGGAGAGAAAGAAAATGAACAAATTAGAAGGAAAATTAGTCGCAGACGGCGCAAAAATCGGAATCGTAGCAGCAAGATTTAACGAATTTATCGTATCCAAATTAGTAGGCGGTGCGATGGACGGTCTGATCCGTCACGACGTGAAGGAAGAGGACGTCACAGTTGCATGGGTACCGGGCGCATTTGAAATCCCGGTTGTCGCAAAGAAGATGGCAAAGTCTGGAAAGTATGACGCGGTAATCTGTCTTGGCGCCGTTATCCGTGGAGCAACAAGCCACTATGATTACGTATGTAACGAAGTATCCAAGGGCGTAGCTTCCGTATCACTGGAGACAGAGATTCCGGTATTGTTCGGTGTCGTTACAACCGAGAACATCGAGCAGGCAATCGAGCGTGCAGGTACAAAGGCTGGAAACAAGGGATACGATTGTGCCCTTTCAGCTATTGAGATGATCAACCTGATGAAGCAGATCTAATTACTTGCGATACACCAGAAGTTTAGTTTTAAGTAAGGATAGACGAATATGAAAAAAGAACGTTGTATGTTGTTTTTTGATATTGATGGGACATTGATCACAACCGATGGCAAGCGGACATTTCCGGAGAGTGCGAAGCGTGCGCTGCGCGAGGCAAGGGAGCGTGGACACCTCGTCTACATCAACACCGGACGTGTTATGGCAAATGTGGATGATTTCATCCGCGAAGTCGGTTTTGATGGATATGTCTGCGGTTGCGGAACCTATATTGTGTCTGAGGGAGAAGTGATGCTGCATCACCGTATCCCGCAGGAACGCTGCCGCGAGATCGCATACAAATGCCGGGAATGCCGTATGATGGCAATCTTTGAGCATACCGAGCATACCGGCTATGACAGTGTGCTCGCTGGCGAGGACGCCGGATATCAGGAGATTCTGCACTATTTCAAATCCATGGGACGTCATGTGATCGAAAGCATTGAAGACCCGAAATTTTGCTTTGACAAGTTTGCCTGCTGGTATGAGGAAGGCAACCTGAAGCTGCAGGAATTTATTGATTATATGTCTGAAGATTTTACCTGTATTCAGCGTGAGGGTAATTTCTTAGAGGTTGTGCCACATGGATTTTCCAAGGCGACTGGTATCCAGTTTTTGATGGAGAAATATGATATTCCGCTTGAACGCATTTATGCGTTTGGGGATAGCAATAACGATCTCGATATGTTACGATATGTACAAAACAGTATTGCGATGGGCGTCTGCACAGAGGAAGTGGCTGAGGCTGCTTCGTACCGTACGGATACGGTAGAACAGGACGGCATCGAGAAAGCCATGCGGCATTTTGGGATGATAGAGTAAGCGATGAATGAACGGCGTTTTCGACAACTGAATATATTGACGATGATTGCCGTAGCGGTCGGGATAGGGATGATGCTCTTTTTTGCATTTGTCGTATCGGACGGTGGCAATCAGAAGATTTCCTTCCGCACGCCAAAGAAGCTTGATGATACATGGGTGTTGTACCGGCAGGGCGAATCGGATGAACAGATCATAGATCTGCCGACGAAGCTCAAGGCGAAAAAAGGCGAGATTATCACGATCACACATCAGATGCCGGAGGATGCTGGCGAGGACAGCGCGATCTGCTTTTACACAGAGTTTCAGAACGTGATTGTTTCCATCGGTGACTGCCGTGTCTATGAAAGTGGTGTGTTGGCGGATAACAAGATGATGAAAAATGCTGTGCCCGGATATCATGTGGTAGATATTGACGCGAGAGCCGGGGAGACGGTAACGATTCAGCTTGCCTCGGCATATGGCAGATATAGTGGCAGAATACCGGGGATTTATTATGGTTCGCGCGGGGATATTGTATCATGGCTCATACGGAGAAATGGTATTCCATTTGTTGTGTCACTCATGATCTTAGTGCTTACGATCCTGCTTGGTGTGTCACTGTTGTTCATGACAAATGAAAACATCAACAAGCAGAAGGCAGCGTATGGATTTGGGTTTATTGTCTTTGCGGCAGCTTGGATTTTCTTTGGAAATACGATGATGCAGCTGCTGACGAAGAATCAGTTTGCAACGTACATGGCGAGTCAGATCTTCCTGCTTTTGATGCCGCTGTTATATTTTATGTATCTGCGAAGCTTCGCGATGAAGCGGCGCTATGCGAAGATCTTTGAGATTTTGATTTATGTTTATGCGGTGAATTTCCTGACTGGAATCGTATTCCAGTTAGTGGGGGTCTGCGATTTTGCAAGCTATATGTTCTTCACGAAGATCCTGATCATGGTTGGCTTGCTGTTGCTATGTCTGATTATGTATTTAGCGGCAGACACATATGCAGATAAGAGCATTTACAGCAATTTTTGGGCGAATGTGATACTGACCGGATCGTGTCTGGTGGAATTTATCCTGCATTTCTTCCGGTTTTACAAGAGTTATCAGGGCGTTGTCCTGCAGATTGGATTGTTTGTATTTGCGGTGCTGTTGATGATTTCTATCGAGAAAACGGTGATTCAGGAAATGAATGCGGAGCGTGATGCAGCGCTGAGCAGTGTCGGACATGAGAAGTCGCAGGCGGTGCGTACGATCAATACCGCACTGATTTATCGGGCGTTAAATACTGCGATTACAGATTTGAAGACACACGATCAGTCGAACAGCCGTCTGATCTACGATACATCGATGTTTATGCAGCACAATATGGATGCAGTTTATAAGCAGGGGCTTGTTTCCTTTGATACAGAGCTTTCGTATATCCGGGCATATCTTGGTATGCAGAAGCGGATTCATCCGGGACTTGAGGTGCTTGTGGAAGACAAGGTGACAGAGTTCAAGGTGCCATATAATACGATAGAGCCGCTTGTGGAAAATGCAGTCGAGGCGGCTGTGGAAACGAAGCAGGATGGAAAGGTTGTTGTGCGAAGCTATGAGCGGTTGGATTGCTTTGCAATCCAGGTCGTCGACAATGGATCAGGCGTTTCTCCGGTAAAGAAATTCCGGGCAAAACAGGATTTCCGGGGATTGCAAAAACAGTTGAAATCGTCGGTGGGCGCTTTGATTGAGGTTCGTACAAAACCGGATAAGGGAACGATATTGACAGTAAAGATTCCAAAACAGGGATATATTATAAAGGAGTAAGAAGATGACATTTTCGGAGCAGATCGTATATGGATGGTTTAAACCGTCGAAATATAAGGATATGGTAGAATTACCGCGCAGGCGATTTGTTGCGTATGTGATTGTGATGATGCTTGTGTTAGCCATTGTCAGCTACGTCGTTCCGACTGCTTCGATCATCTCTGGATTTGGCGGATTTGAGAAGCTTTTCACACAGAGTCTTGGAGAAGTAAATTATACGGACGATACGCTTTCGGTGTCCAATAATTTTGATATGCATATCAACTCCGCGAATTTCTTAGTGGATACGTCACAGGAGACGGTGCAGAACGAAAGCCTCAAAAAACAGGGCATGTTTCTTGCGGTTGGAAGCAAGACCGTGCGGATCAGCATGGTACTAGGTTCCAAGGTGACAGATTACGGGGTATATTATCTGTCTGATTATTTGCAGGATGGGTTTAACAATGACAGTCTTGTTGCGATGATTCCGTCGATCTACGCGGTACTTTTCGTGACACTGCTTGGAACGATGCTCAGTTATTTTGTAAAATACGCAGTGGTTGCGTTGCTCTTTTCTATCCTTGTGAACAGCATGAATCATCAGTTTCATTTGAACTTACAATTCGGACAGGTGTTTGCGCTTTGTTTCTATGGACAGTCGTTTGCAATGATTCTGTCGAATTTCAATCAGGCAATCGGTCTTTTGCCAACGCTGCTTGTATCAATCGTTGGAATTTTCGTGACTGTTCATATGATTACCGTGAGTGTTGCACTTATGAAAAACGAACGGGAATTGTAGGAAATGCCTATTTACACACAAATAATAGCTATGTATGATGAAAATAGTTAGTCAAATTTAACTGTTTTTATGTTATGTATTTGGTGCAGATATGTATGGAATGGGATTCACAAGGGAGAGAGAACATCGCAATTGTAGAAATCAAAAATCTGCGTAAGGGCGGAATAAAAAGTCAAAGGGATTTTCCGGTGGTATGAAGCGCCGCCCGAAAATGGCGAGTGGCATCGCACACAAGCCGAAGCTTATTATCATGGACGAGCCGACCGTCGGTATCGATCCGCAGTCAAGAAACCGTATCTTAGAGAATGTACGTGACCTGAACAAGCAGGGCGCAACGATCATCTACACAACACATTACATGCCGGAGGTTGAGGCACTGTGCAACGAGATTACGATCGTTGACCACGGAAAGGTTATCGCAGAAGGAACCAAGGCACAGATCATCGAGAACATGCATACCGAGGGCATCACACAGGAGACAAGCTTAGAAGAGGTATTCCTTGCTCTGACCGGAAAAGAACTCAGCTCCTGTTTACGATTGGCATATTAAAGACACCAAAAACAAGTGTGCAATAACCATTACTTATAATCAGATATAAAAACCTTGTATTTTTCAAAATTGCCTTATAACTATATAATAGGGGCATGAAAGAAATTGATCGAGGTGAGAAAGATGAGACAGATTTTATGTTATGGAGATTCGAATACATATGGATTAGTACCGAAGGAAAATGCACGGTATCCGTGGGGTATCCGCTGGACAAGCCGCTTAAATGAGAAGCTTGGACTTCAGCAGTACCGCGTGATCGAGGAAGGGCTGTGCGGACGGACGACCGTCTTTGATGATCCGTTCCGTGACCATCGAAATGGCGCGAAATTTGTCAATGCAGTGTTGGAGACGCACGGCGCATCGGATCTTATCATCCTGATGCTTGGAACCAATGATTGTAAGACTGCATATAAGACGACACCACAGTTGATCGGAAAAGGCGTGGAGACGGTAATCGCGAAGATACGAAGCTTTGCACCGGACAGCAAGATCCTGCTTGTGTCACCGATTCATCTAGGTGAGAAGGTCTGGGAGAAATCCTATGATCCGGAGTTTTCCAGGGAGTCAGTCGATGTATCGAAGGGACTTGCCGATGTCTATGTGGAGATTGCGAGAAATGAACATCTGTATTTCTTAGATGCGTCCGATGTGGCTGCACCGAGTGACATTGATCAGGAGCATCTGAATGAGGAAGGACACGCGAAGCTTGCAGAAGCAATCTACAAGAAGGTGGATGATATATTTGCGGAGGCAGCGTAATTGTATATGCACAACATCGTAGTGTAATTAGGTGTGAATATAAAAAGCCGGTAAGAAATTGTTTCTTTCCGGCTTTTGTGATTGTGCGAATTTTATTTATAAATAACCATATCTCTTCCTCTGTGAAAATACAAAGAAAAGCGTCATGACCAGTGTTACGGCTTCGGCGACAATGATTGCGCTCCAGATACCATCCAGACCAAAGATGAGAGGCAGCAGCAGGACGGCAGCTAACTGGAACGCGAGTGTCCGCAGGAACGAAATCAGAGCAGAGATTAATCCGTTGTTTAGTGCTGTGAAGAATGCTGAACCATAGATGTTAAATCCGTTGAGAAGATAAGTAAACGAATAGATCAGGAAGCCATGCTTGGTAAGAGCAAACAGCTCTGCATCATAGCCGACAAAAATCTTCGTAAGCGGATTGGCAATTACATGTGCCAGCAGAACAAGCAGGGTGCCCCAGATGGCAATCAGATATGTGCTTTTTTGGAACATATTTTTCAATTCGCTCTGGTTTCCTGCACCGTAGTGGTAACTTACGATCGGTGCACTGCCAACCGAGTATCCGAGGAAGATGGATATGAATATGAAGTTTACATACATGATCGCGCCATAGGCTGCAACACCATTTTCACCTGCGTATTTCATAAGCTGCAGGTTGTAGAGTGAGTTGACGAGAGAGGAGGAGAGGTTCGACATAAGCTCGGAGGAACCGTTGGTACATGTTTTCAAAAGAATCGCTCCGTTCAGCTTTGCTCTTTCAAGCTTCAACAGGCTGGAATTTTTGCGTGCAAAATAAAAGAGCGGAAAGCATCCGCCG
Organism: Butyricicoccaceae bacterium; assembly: GCA_963659815.1. Taxonomy (GTDB): domain Bacteria; phylum Bacillota; class Clostridia; order Lachnospirales; family Lachnospiraceae; genus Coprococcus_C. Next base: position 36,304 of record CAVKUW010000117.1, on the reverse strand, counting down.
ATGCATTCTCCGGTTACGGTTGCGATTGCAGCGCCTGCCAAACCCCAGCCAAAGACTGCAATAAACAGATAATCCAATACCATGTTGGCTACACCGGCAATGATGATGATAATCAGACCAAGCTTTGGTTTCTCAGCGGTGACAAAAAGGCTTTGGAATACGTTTTGCAGCATAAATGCCGGCATGGACATAAGACAGATTTTTCCGTATAAAACGCAGTTATCCAGTAATACACCTTCAGCACCGAGCAACGCGGCAATTGGGCGAATCAAAAACGAGCCACAGATACTTAGGATGATGCCGCCTGCGATTGTCACATAAACAAGCATTGAGAAATATTCGTTTGCTTTTTTTCGGTCTCCTTCTCCGAGTGTTTTTCCGATAATTGCACTGCCTCCGGTTCCAATCATGAAACCGAGAGCTGCAATTCCCATCATCAGTGGTATGATAAGATTGACAGCAGCGAATGCTGTCTTGCCAACATAGTTTGATACGAACAAACCATCGACAATGCCATAAATGGATGTGAAGATCATCATGACAATGGATGGCAGAACGAAGCGCAGCAGCTTCTTATAAGTAAAATGCTCTGATAATTGTATTTTCATGTTGTAATTCCTCCGTTTATATTACAGCTTCTGGATTCCCTCGCGCAGCGCTGCGAGATACTGTGCGTGGAATTGCAAAATCGTTTTGTATTCTTTTTCTGTCATTTTCGGGAATGCTTCATTCTCAATCTCAACCATCGGGAAGATTGTGCGGTGCAAGAGATGTAATCCCTGTCTGGTCAGGTAGATGTGCATGCTCCGTCCCTTCCCGGATGCGAGTGTCAGATATTCCTTTTTCTCCAATGACCGGATTGCTGAGTTGACGGTCTGCTTCGGAATGAAGGTTGTGCGGCAGATGTCACTCTGCTTACAGCCATCCCCAAGTTCGCAGATTGCGTACAGGGTGTCAAACTCGCTGTTCGAGAGACCGAGCCGCATCGCTGCGTCGTGGTAGATGATGTTATATTCTTTGTAGATGTGGTTGAATGCAACCAGTTTTTCACTCATATATGGTTGTTCTTCTTCGTGCTTTTCTTTCATAGAGGCTCCTCTCACAATTCGACAAAATATGTCTGATTTCGTACTCAAGTAAGTCCGAAAACGTACTTAGTATAGTCTGATTTCGGACTTATGTCAAGAGGAAGATGTGTGTAAATTATTTGTAATTATTAAAGGAAAACACAGCAAGATACATTGCTATTTTACAGGGATTGAAGTATACTTAGGGGCGAAAATAAATATGTATAAAATATTATAGAAAGAAAATTATAGACAAGAGGAACAGGACAGGAGTAAAAAGATGCTGACACAATTTTCAAGAACCGAGCTGCTGCTTGGAAAAGAAGCGATGGAGAAGTTACAGAATTCCCGTGTCGCCGTATTCGGAATCGGCGGTGTAGGTGGTTATGTCTGTGAGGCGCTGGCACGAAGCGGTGTTGGAGCCTTTGATCTGATCGATGATGATAAGGTGTGTCTGACGAATCTGAACCGTCAGATCATTGCGACCTATAAGACAATCGGAAAATATAAAACGGACGTTATGAAGGAACGGATCTTGGATATCAATCCGAAAGCGGATGTACGGGTGCACAAATGTTTCTTCCTGCCGGAAAATGCGGACGAGTTTCCATATGAAGACTATGACTACATGGTTGATGCAGTGGATACGGTAACTGCAAAAATCTCTCTCGTGATGAAAGCACAGGAGAAACACATTCCGATCATCAGCAGTATGGGCGCCGGCAATAAATTAGATGGCAGTCAGTTCAAGGTGGCAGATATCTATAAGACGAAGGTCTGTCCGCTTGCGAAGGTCATGCGGCGGGAACTTAAGAAGCGTGGTGTGAAGAAATTAAAGGTTGTGTATTCGGAGGAACAGTCGATTCGTCCGATCGAGGATATGTCGATCAGCTGCCGGACGCACTGTGTATGTCCACCGGGCGCGAAACACAAATGCACGGAACGGAGAGATATTCCGGGCAGTGTCGCATTTGTTCCATCGGTGGCAGGTCTGATCATTGCCGGTGAGGTTGTGAAGGATCTGGTGAAGGACGTACCGCGGACAGCAGAAGAACCGACAACATAAATACGGACGTAGGCAAAAAAATATAGTAACTCGTGTAATTGGTATGCATGTGATGGAACAGGAGGCAGAAACAATGACATTAGAGAAGCATGTGATTGATACAGTGAAGGAATGGCAGACGAAGATCGGCACGGATGATGCAGGCGTGCGCCTCTATTATCCGAAGGTGTCGATGTGCGGATATCTGAAGTTTCCAGTGGAGGAGGATTCCGAGAAGATCTGTCAGGAGGCAGAGGCATATTTCGAGAAAAATGTACCAGAACTTGGACACGTGACTGTGACCGAGAAAGCAGACCGGTTCTGTGTGTTTGTCAGCCCGGAAGGCTGTGATTATATCAACCGGGAGATTCCGGTTTCTGAGTTCTTAGAGGGATTTCTGAAGGTGCTCAAGACACAGGATATGCAGCAGGTGCGGGCGTATTTCGAAGCATTTGCGAAAGCACGTGGCACGGCAGTCTGTGAGGAGGACGATGAGGAAGATCTGGGAACGGTGCTCTCTTTTGCGGATAAGGATGTGGAGCCTTATCTGTACTGTGTGACAGACGATCAGTTTGGAATTACCTATCACCGGTTTACGAAGGATGATTTCGATACGATTTAAGAAAGCCTTAAACAAAAAATCAACGTACTTTAAGGAAAAAGATACAATTTAGATACAACTATGATTTAAAATAGAAAAGGAGTTTTCCCATGAACGAACAAACGAAAGCGAGAATCAAGGAGTTACAGAAAGAAAAAGATGTTGTGATCTTAGCGCATTATTATGTGGATGGTGAAGTGCAGGAAATCGCAGATTATGTCGGCGATTCGTACTATCTGGCGAAGGTTGCAACGACAGTGGAACAACAGAATATTTTATTTTGCGGCGTCTCCTTTATGGGTGAGAGTGCGAAGCTTCTGAATGCAAAGAAGCATGTCTATATGGCGGATGACGGTGCGGATTGCCCGATGGCACATATGGCGGAAGTCGAGAAGATCGAGGAAGTGCGGAAGGAATATCCCGATGTAGCAGTTGTCTGTTATGTGAATTCAACAGCAGAATTAAAGGCATATTCCGATGTCTGCGTGACATCGTCCAATGCACTGAAGATTGTGAAGGCATTGCCAAACAAGGACATCTATTTTATTCCAGATTATAATCTGGCGCATTTTATAGCGGAGCAGGTACCGGAGAAGCATTTTATCTTCAATGATGGATTCTGCCATGTACATAAGAGCATTCACAGTGAGGATGTGAAGAAGGCGAAGGAACTGCATCCGGACGCACTGGTGCTGGCGCATCCGGAGTGTACGAGTGACACACTGGCACTGGCGGACTTTATCGGCAGTACATCCCAGATCATTGATTATGCAACCGCATCGGACAGCAAGAAGTTCCTGATCTGTACGGAGATGGGTGTGTTCTATGAACTGATGCAGAAGAATCCGGACAAGAAATTCTTCTCTGTCGGACATAGACAGTTCTGCCCGAACATGAAGAAGGTCAGTCTGGATAAGGTACTTGAGAAGCTTGAGGATCTGAAAGATGAAGTGATCCTTCCAGAGGAAATGTGTGAGCAGGCGAAGAAGCCGCTCGACGAGATGCTTCGTCTGGCACAGTAGCAGGACTGGTGCGTTAGCAGATGCATGAAAACACCAGACGACGATTGGTGAGCAGGCAGATGCATGAAAACACCAGACGAGGAGTATGAGATGAAACGTATTTTAATTGTGGAAGATGATATGGCGCTGGCACAGGAATTACAGTATCTGTTGATCTCGAATCAGTATGATGCACAGTGCATCGAAGAATTCACCGATGTAGCCGGACAGATTCTTGATTCGCAGGCAGATATGGTTTTGCTTGATATCAATCTTCCGGAGGTCGATGGACAGAGCGTGCTGCGGGAGTTGCGCAAGACATCCGATATTCCGGTCATCATGGTCACAAGCAAAAACACAGAGATGGACGAAGTGATCTCGATGAGCTTCGGTGCGGATGATTTTATCGCGAAGCCATACAACCCGTCCATTTTGCTTCTGCATATCGAGGCGGTATTCAAGCGGCTTGGAAAGATGGCTGCGGACAAGGGACTTACCTATAAAAATATGACGCTTGACACAGCGCGCGGAGTTCTGACGGTCGGGGATAACAGCATGGAGCTTACGAAGAATGAAGCGGGTATTTTATCCTATCTGTTGAAGCATCAGAATACGATCGTGACGCGAGACGAGCTGATCAGCTATCTGTGGGATTCGGAGGCATTTGTCGATGATAACACGCTGACGGTCAACATGAACCGTGTCAGAAAGAAGCTTTCTGATCTCGGTGTGGAGGATGTAATCCGGACAAAACGAGGACAGGGGTATATTCTGGCATGACATTTCGAAGTTATCTAAAAGACAGAATCAGTTTTGTTGTAGCGACGGTATGTATCATGGTCGTGTTGCGGTTGTTAGGGTTTGCCTGTAAGGCGCGGATGGATTTCATCTGGGTGATGGAAGGCATCATTTTCATGACGGCATTGTGCGTGTGTCTGGCGGACTATCGCAAGCACAGGCATTTCTACCGGGAGCTGCAGGGAATCTTAGACGGACTTGACCAGAAATACCTGATCACGGAGATGACGGTACAGCCGGATTTCGAGGAAGGAAGGATCTGGATGGATGTCCTGTATGACACCGGAAAATCCATGCGGGACAAGCTGAATGAGACAGAAGATTCGCTGCGGGATTTCAAGGAATATTTAGAGCTTTGGATTCACGAGATCAAGATTCCAATTGCCGCCTTAAACCTGATGAATTATAACTGCAGTCAGGATCTGAAGAAGCAGAAGGCACAGCTCGCACGTATTAATGGCTTTGTCGAGCAGATTTTATTTTATGCGCGCGCTGATGCGGCGGAGAAGGATTATCTGCTTACTGCATGTGATCTGGATGCCACGATCAACCAGGTGCTGCTGCAGCAGAAGGATCTGCTGATTGGAAATAAAATACGAATTGAGAAAAACGATACAGCGCATTCGGTTGTCACGGATTCCAAGTGGCTGACATTTATGCTGGGTCAGATCGTGAACAACAGTATCAAATACCGGGATACCGCAAAGCAATCGTGTATTTCTTTTGCGGTAGAGGAGAGGGCAGATAAGACTGTTCTGAAGATCCGTGATAACGGTATCGGGATTTCGGAACAGGATATCGACCGGGTATTTGACAAGACCTTTACTGGGGAGAATGGACGCAAAGGAAATGCTTCTACTGGAATGGGTTTGTATATATGTAAACAGCTTTGCAATAAGCTTGGACATTCGATTGCGATTACGTCCGTGCACGGGGAATATACCGAGGTGGAGATCGCTTTCGGCAAAGAGACTTTCTTGACGAAAGAGTAGTTTATAACCTTACAAAAATGTAAGGTTATTGTAATGAACTACGATGGATAGAAAGCATGGGAGAATGTATGATGCAGGCAAGACAAATGCCTGGGACACGAATATGGAAGAAAGGCACAGTCTGGTACTGTGGCGAGGATTTGGAACATGGCTTATCATGAATCTATGTATTTTTTAGTATTTTTACCGGTGGTTCTCATCGGATATCAGCTTGCACCAAAGCGGGTGCGCTTTGGTGTACTGCTCTTTTTTAGTTATTGTTTCTATTTTTTATTCAGCCACAGATTAATTGTATATTTGGTTAGTGCAACTACAATCACCTATCTGACAGGACGGCTGGTTGCGACTGGTGAGAAAAAACGCAGAAAAGCGATCCTGATCGCGGGTGTCTGGCTGTTGCTTGGCATTCTGCTCGTGATGAAGTATAGCGGATTTTTCGCAGAGAATGTGAATGCGCTTTTTGGAACGATGAACTTTGGACTCCGGCTTCCGGTGCGGCGGTTCCTGCTGCCGCTTGGTATTTCCTTTTATACACTTTCTGCGATTGGCTACATGGCGGATGTGTATTGGAAGAAGATGGAACCGGAGCGAAATATCGCGAAGCTTGCGCTCTTCCTGAGTTTCTTCCCGATCATCATGGAAGGACCGATCTGTATGTACAGTGATACCGCAGAGACGCTTGCAAAAGGGGAGGACATCCGAAGCGAGAACCTCATCCGCGGCTATATGCGGATCGGCTGGGGACTGTTGAAGAAGGTTGTGATCGCTGACCGCCTGTATGTCGTTGTGAAGACGTTGTTCGATGGATATGCATCCTACCACGGCGTGATGATCGTCGTTGCGGCAGTGTCCTATACGGTGCAGCTCTATATGGAATTTTCCGGCTGCATGGATATCGTGATCGGAAGTGCGGAGTGCTTTGGCGTGACGCTGCCGGAGAATTTCGCGCAGCCGTTCGTATCGAAGAATGCATCTGAGTTTTGGCGCAGATGGCATATCTCGCTTGGCAGATGGTTCAAGACATATATTTTCTACCCGGTTTCCATGTCGAAGCTTACCAGAAAATGGAACCGGTTTGCGAAGAAACATACAAGCAAATACATAAAGCTGATGGTTGCATCGGCAATCGCGTTATTCCCGGTGTGGGTGTGCAACGGACTGTGGCATGGTGCGAACTGGAGCTACCTGTTCTACGGCATGTATTATTTCGTTGTAATTATGATTGAGCTGGTGTTGGAACCAGCGGTGAAGAAGCTTTGCGCGGCATGGAAAATCGCAGAAGACGCGGCATGGTGGAATGTCCTTCGGATTTTGAAAACATGGGTAATTATTTTCACCGGAGAACTGTTTTTCCGTGCGGATACACTTGGCATCGGCATGCACATGTTCCGGTCGTTGTTCCATGATTTTTCCATACAGAAGCTTTGGGATGGTACGTTGCTTACACTTGGACTTGGCAGAGTGGAGATCGGAATTATTTTAGTCTCTCTGTTGATTGTCGGCGTAGTAAATCATTTCCGTGAGCAGCAGATTGATGTGCGCGGTGTGATCTTACAGAAGCGGTTGCCAGTGCGCTGGCTCGTGTATCTTGCGCTCATCTTTATTGTACTTATATTCGGTGCGTATGGACCGGGATATCAGGAGGTGGATTTGATCTATGCAGGCTTCTGAGAACAAAAAAATAGAAAAGAAAAAATCTGTTAATACGGAAAATGCGAATACGAAAACCGGCAGACATAGAATCTGGCTCCGGGTAATTTCATTTGCAGTCGTTGTCATTTTGCTTTTAATAGCAGCCGGAAAGCTGTGTGATCCAATCCGGCTAGGCTTGCAGGATTCGGTTTCCGAGCGGGAACGGTATCTGTTGCACCTGCTGTCGGAACCAGAGGAAATGGTTGATGTGGCAATCCTTGGTGATAGCGAAAGTTATACATTACTGTCGACGTATCAGCTGTGGAAGGAGGCAGGCATTGCATCGTATATCGGTGGACAGTCCGGACAATGGATCGGGGAAAGTTATTTTTCACTTAAGAAAATTCTGAAGCGGCAGTCTCCCAAGGTTTTGATCTTAGAGACGAATGAGTTTTTCTCCAGAGGAGATGCGAGTGTGATAAAGGATGCGGCGAAATCCGCGCAGGAGTTTGCGCGGCAGATGTTTCCGATCCTCAAATATCACCGCTTCTGGAAGATGGAGCCAGCCGATCCGAAATTGCAGACGACGATTTTCAATGGATTTGAATTGCGTGCGGCGGTGGCACCATATACGGGTGGTGGCTACATGCATGCAACCGACGATAGAACACCGGTGACTTTTATCACAAGGTATTATCTGGATAAGATCAAGCGTTTGTGTGATGCACATGGAACGAAGCTGTTGTTTGTGACAGCCCCTTCCCCGGTCAATCATACGATGCAGCGGCACAATGAGGTGCAGGCACTTGCAGATGCGCTTGCAGTTCCATACCTCGATCTGAATCTGAATACCGAGGAGCTTGGAATCGACTGGAATCTGGATACCCTCGATGCTGGAGATCATTTAAACTATACCGGTTGTCAGAAAGCTACGGCATATCTGCAGCGGTATATGCAGACGCATTATACGTTGCCGGATCGCCGGAAGGATGCCCGGTATGAGCCATGGAACAAGCGGGCGGCAGAGTTTGAAAAACTCCTTCCGCAAACTTAAAGAAATCTTAAACGATTGCTTGGTTTTATCTTAATATTTAGATCGCTATACTATGTAGCAGAACAAAGAAATGTGGCGGATGAACCTGTACGCATGGAGGACATTATGAAAAATGTATTAGAATATCTGGAACAAAGTGCAAAGATGTATCCGGACAAGATAGCAGTGAAGGATACGGCATGTTCCCATACATATGAACAATTACAGAACAAAGCGAAACGCATTGGTGCCTGTCTGGCAAAGAGGACAACACCGCGTCATCCGGTCTGTGTATTTGCCGATAAGAGTGCGGATACACTGGCAGTCTTTTTTGGAATCGTCTATGCGGGCTGCTTCTACACACTGGTTGATCCTTCGTTTCCGGAGGCACGCATCCAGTCGATGCTCTCGGTGTTGCAGCCGGATGTGATCGTGGATGGAAGCAATGCGTCGGAGAAGCTTACCGCGTGTGGCTACACAGAAAACGTGGTTCGGATGGAAACGCTGACACAGGGAATGGATAGTGAATGTACAGGTTCCGATGAAAATCAGTTACAACAGATCCGGGCATCCATGATTGACACCGATCCACTCTACTGTAATTTTACTTCCGGCTCGACCGGAACCCCGAAGGGGGTGCTTGTGGCACATCGGTCGGTGATTGAATTTATCGATCAGTTTACAGAGATCTTTGGTATCACGGAAGCCGATGTGATCGGCAATCAGGCACCGTTTGACTTCGATGTATCGGTGAAGGATATTTATAGTGCGATGAAGGTGGGTGCAACCTTAGTTGTGATTCCGAAAGCGTATTTTATGTTCCCGAATTCGGTTGTGGACATGCTCGATGAGAGCCATGTCACGACGCTGATCTGGGCGGTGTCGGCACTCTGCCTGTTGAACCGGCTGCATGGACTGAAACATAAGGTACCAGCAGATATCAACAAGATTTTGTTCAGCGGCGAGGCAATGCCAATCCGGCAGCTTCATGCATGGCAGAGCTACTACCCGGATGCGATGTTTGTGAATCTCTACGGACCGACGGAGATCACCTGCAACTGTACCTATCACATTTTAGACCGGGCATACAGCGAGGACGAGAAGCTTCCGATCGGAATTCCATTTCCAAATGAACGCGTCTTTCTACTCGATGAGGAAAATCGTCTGATCGAACCGGAAAGTGCTGGCAAGACCGGAGAGCTTTGCGTGGCAGGTACGACGCTTGCACTTGGATATTACAGAAATGCAGCGGCAACGGCGAAGGCATTTGTGGCAAATCCGTTACAGACCGATTACCCGGAGACGATCTATCGGACGGGAGATCTGGCAAGCTACGGCGAAGATGGACTGCTTTATTTCGCGGGACGGAAAGATTTTCAGATCAAGCATATGGGACACCGCATCGAGTTAGAAGAGATTGAACATGCACTGGCGGCGATCCCGGAGATCGAAGGTGCCGCGTGCTTTTATGACCGCGAGAAGAACAAAGTTGTTGCCTGTTATATCGGAATTGACGATAAGAAATATCTGATTACCGAGATGAAGAAAAAGGTGCCGGATTACATGGTGCCAAATGTATTTTGCAAGGTGGATATGCTGCCGCTCAACAAAAATGGTAAGACGGACAAGAAGCTTTTGGAAGCACAGTACAGGGAAGGAGCGTTTGCATGAATACAGAGGAGTTAAGAATGGTTGCGGCGACATATGGAACGCCGACCTACATCTTCGATGTGCGGGAAGTGGAAGCGCGAATCCGGTTGCTTCGCAGCTTGCTGCCGGAGGACACCGGACTTTGCTTTGCCGTAAAAGCAAATCCATTTCTGATCCCGTATGTGGCAGATCTGGTTGACCGGTTGGAGGTCTGCTCGCCGGGCGAATATGAGATCTGCATACAGGAACAGATTGCACCGGAGAAGATCGTGGTATCCGGGGTAAACAAGACCTACGAATCCATGAAACGCATCCTGTCTTACAGTAAGGGTGCTGGGATCTATACGATCGAATCGGAAGAGCATGCGAAGATCCTGCGGACACTTGCAGAGAAAAATCAGATGCCGCTTTCGGTACTGATCCGGCTTTCGAGTGGCAATCAATTCGGCGTCGATGCGGAGACGTTCTTCCGGCTGGCAAAGGAGATACAGGAAAGCCCGTATCTGACACTGGCGGGTGTCCATTATTATGCAGGGACACAGAAGCGGCAGAGCAAGCTGGAGAAGGAACTCGATACCTTAACCGCATTTGCAAAGACGTTTGAAGAAGAGACTGGGACCGTGCTGAAAGAGCTTGAGTATGGGGCAGGCATGAAGGTGTCTTATTTCATAAATGACAGCGAGAAGGATCAGCGGGAAAGCGAGCCGGAATCTCAAATACAGGCACTTGCCGAAAAGCTTCGGACATGTGCCTACGGCAAAAAGACGATCGAGCTTGGACGGTTCCTTGTGTCGATGAGCGGCTATTACCTGACGCGTGTGATGGATGTCAAGCGGACGGCACAGCTGGGATTCCTAATTTTAGATGGCGGAATCCACCAGATCAACTACTATGGCTGGATGATGGGAATGAAGCAGCCGGAGATTGAAGTTTTAGCAGAAAAAAGCGGCGAGGAAGAGCTGTTTCACCTGTGCGGATCGCTCTGTACAGTCAATGATGTGCTGGCGCGTGATGTTGCCCTGCGTGATCCACAAAAAGGCGATGGGATCTGCTTCAAACGATGTGGCGCATATGCAGCGACCGAAGGCATGGCGATGTTTCTAAGTCGGGAGCTTCCACAAGTTCTGATCTGCAAGGAAGACGGGAAAATCGAGAAGCTGCGCAGCCAGATGGAAACGTATTTGTTTCATGCCCGAAATGATAGATAGAACATTTTTCTGGTAATGGAAAAATAATATTGGTAACAATACATGAGAATTCATGGATTTATAATAAAGATTAGGAGGATTAGTAACATGGAAGAATTATTGGAGATTTTGGAAGGAATTGCACCGGGTGAGGATTTTGAGAACTGCACAACGTTAATTGACGATCATATCTTAGATTCCTTTGCGATTTTATCGCTTGTATCAGAGATCGAGGATACTTTTGATGTTGAGGTATCACCGGCAGAGCTGATCCCTGCGAACTTCAATTCAGCAAAGAGTCTGTGGGAGATGATTTGCAGACTCAAGGAAGACTAATACTGGATAGAAAAAACTCATGATGTGTGACAGGATCATTTGCATCATGGAAGATGCTATGGGTGAACGAGAAAAGATGAAGAGATGAATCATATGGCATACCATCTGCTTACATACAGTTTAATATTTCTACCGGTCGTGATTGCATTGTACCAGTTATGTCCGGCACGGTTCCGGTTTGTGGTACTGCTTGCAGCCGATTATACATTTTTTTGTATGATAAGCGGTAAGCTTTTGGTCTGGTTGCTTCTGGCGACGCTTGTGACATATGGAACCGGCAGGTGGCTGGCAGCAATTCCGGTCAGACACAGTGAACTTCACGGAAAAGCGCTTACGCGGAAGAAGCGTAGTGTGCTGGCACTTGGAATCGTTCTGATCTTAGGAGCACTTGTGACACTGAAATACCTCCGCGTATTTGGAGTGACACTTGCAGCACCAATCGGCATTTCTTATTACAGTCTGCAGGCGATTTCTTACATGACGGATGTTTACCGTGACACGCAGGAATCCTGTAAGAATCCGGTCAAGGTGGCACTTTATTTGAGCTTCTTTCCACAGATCATGGAAGGACCGATCAGCCGGTTTTCCGAGACGGCAGATGCTCTGTATGGTGGCAGCAGCATTCAGTTTGAGAATCTGGTCTTTGGTTACCAGCGTATCATCTGGGGACTGTTCAAGAAAATGGTGATTGCCGACCGGCTGGCACCACTTGTGGCAAAAGTGTTCAGCAGCTACAACAATTTCGATGGTGCGGCAATCCTCGTCGGAGTGCTTGCATACACGATGCAGCTTTATATGGAGTTTTCCGGATGCATGGATATCATCATGGGAAGCGGCGAAATCTTCGGTGTGCCATTGCCTGAGAATTTCCGACAGCCGTTTTTCGCAAAGAACGCGGGAGATTTCTGGCGGAGATGGCATATCACGCTTGGTGCATGGTTAAAGGACTATGTATTTTATCCAATCTCACTTGCCAAGCCAGTGAAGAATCTGGCGAAGAAGATCAAGAAGAAAGCCGGATTTTCAATCAGCAAATTCGTGGCACCGACGATCGCGTTATTCTTCGTCTGGCTGTCAAATGGTATCTGGCATGGACCACATATGAATTATATCTTTTATGGGATGTATTATTTTGTGCTGATCGTGATTGAGAATCTGACCGAGGAACCATGCAGGAAGCTTGTGGAATGTTTCAAGCTCGATACGGAATGTATTGGATTTCGGATCTTCCAGTTCCTGAAGCTGTTTGTGATCGTGAATATTGGAGAGATGTTCTTCCGTGCTGACACGGTTGCAACCGGATTCAGGATGCTGCGTGGAATCGTGACGGACTTCCATATCACGGCACTTGTGGAGACGAATTTCGGCGTGGATGTACCGGATCTCATTCTGGCGGTTGTCAGTATCCTGCTTGTGTTTGTGGTAGACATCATTCATGAAAAGGGTATTTCGATTCGAAGAAAGATAGCTGATTGTAAGCTGCCAGTCCGTTGGAGCTTCTGGTATGCAGTTGTACTTCTGGTCGTTGTGTTTGGTGCATATGGTAGCGGATACACAATCGTGGATATGATCTACGCGGCGTACTGATGTTGTGATTTACGAAAGAAGAATGTTTATGAAAAAACAAAGTGGAAAATGGAAAACAATCCTCAAGATGGCAGCGGGCAGCGTCGGGTTTCTAGCTGGACTTTGCGTGGTACTGTTTCTGGCTGGACGATTCATGTGCCGGAAAAACAACGCAGACATCTATGATACGACAGCCGTCCGGACGAAGGATGTGGAAGTAAAAAACGAAGTGAAGGATACGATCGACGTATTGTTTTTGGGAGACAGTGAGTGTTATTCGAGCTTCAATCCGCTGCAGATGTTCGCGGAACAAGGCTACACCTCATTTATCTGTGGGACGTCCGCACAGCGCATGTGCGATTCGTATGCAATTTTGCAGGCGGCATTTGAGACGCAGACACCGGAGGTTGTTGTGTTAGAGACAAATTGCCTGTTCCGAAGTATAAAGTCAAAAGGTGATTCGAAAGATTATGTCTTAGACCGTCTGTCCGATCATGTGGAGATTTTTAAGAATCATTCCCGCTGGAAGGATGCGTTCGTAAGTACAAATTCCTTAACGAAGAAAAAGGATGAGAAGAACCGTGGGTTTATCAAGCGAAGCACGGTCAGGCCTTATGAGGGTGGCACGTACATGCATGCGAGCGAGGAACGTAAATCTATGGATGCGGACGCAGAGAAATATCTGCTCTTGATGAAGGAATATTGCGAAAGTCATGGTGCAAAGCTTGTCTTAGTCAGTTCCCCTTCCCCGAAGAACTGGACGTATGCCAAGCACAACAGTGTGTCCGACTGGGCGCAGGCAAACGCGGTTACTTATGAAGATCTGAATCTGAATGATGCGCTTGGCATTGACTGGGCGTCCGACACGAAGGACGGTGGCGACCATCTGAACTTTGATGGTGCGAAGAAGGTAAGCAATTACATTGGCGCGTGGTTGAGCGAGAACTATACACTGCCGGATAAGCGCAGGAATCCAGATTACAAACACTGGAACGAAGACAGTGTGGAGTATGCAGCAGCAAAGAACTAGCTTGCTGAAACATATTATTTTGGGAGGCAGGGATGCCTCCTTTTTTCTTGCCTGGAGCAAAAACCTGAAATAAGGGGAAATCCCCCAATGGGGAAGGAGCAGGAAGCGAGCTGATTGGGGCAAAAACCAAAAATATGGGTAAACACCCCAATGGGGCAGGAGCAGGAAGCAAGCTGGTTGGATAAAAATCTGAAATAACAGAAATTTACCCAATAACAGATGCCAACAATAGGGTATATTGGGTGATTTTTGAGTATATGAAAAAATCCCCCAATCAGCCCCAATCAATCTTCCAAAAGGAAACTCTTGCATAGGAATTTGCAGGAAATCAATATATAATATAACTAATATAACCACTATATTACAAAATCGTAAGAAACCTGTAATCAAGACCGATGGATGGCGGCTGAAAAACCATATATACTGAGTACAGTTGATGTGGGAGATGGTTTGCAGACTCTGCATAGCAATTAAAGAACAATTATGATATGCAAATCAGAGACACCGCTATGCGGCAGGAACTCCAGAATTCCTGCCCGCAGAATGTTAGCAAACGAAGGGAGACTATCTATGAATGAGATATTAAAACTTGACAATGTAGAAAAATATTATGGCAACAAAGCCAACCTGACAAAGGCGGTGGATAAGATTTCGTTCTCGGTAGAGAAAGGCGAGTTTGTCGGAATCATGGGAGCGAGCGGTTCCGGTAAGACAACACTTTTAAATTGTATTTCCACGATCGACCGTGTCACAGCCGGACATATCTATGTCGGAGAGAAAGATATCACGACGATCCGCGGCAATGAATTAAATAAGTTCCGCCGGGAAGAGCTGGGATTTATCTTTCAGGATTTCAACTTGTTGGATACACTGACTGCCTATGAGAATATCGCACTGGCACTCTCTATCCAGAATGTAAAGCCGAAGGAAATCGACAGCCGGATCAAGGAAGTCGCCAAGCGTCTTGGTATCGAGGAAGTCCTGAACAAATACAGCTACCAGATGAGTGGTGGACAGAAGCAGCGTGTGGCAGCAGCGAGAGCGCTGATCACGAATCCAAAGCTGATCTTAGCCGATGAGCCGACCGGTGCCCTTGATTCCAAGTCTTCACGCTATCTGTTGGAGAGCATGAAGGAGATGAATGAAGGACTGGCTGCGACAATTCTGATGGTTACACACGATGCATTTACAGCAAGCTATGCGTCCCGCGTCATCTTCATCAAGGATGGTAAGATCTTCAATGAGATCCGCAGAGGCGAGGATACCCGGAAACAATTCTTCAACCGTATTATCGAGGTTGTGACAGTGTTAGGGGGGAGTTTGAATGATGCTCTTTAAATTATCAACCCGTAATATTCGGAAAAGTATGCAGAATTATCTGATCTATTTTGCAACGCTGATCTTAGGTGTTGCGATCTTCTATGTGTTTAATGCGCTGGGAAGTCAGACCGTTATGCTGAAGGTATCATCAAACACGGCAGAGGTCATCAAGCTTATGAATGAGGCAATGTCCGTTGTCAGTGTGTTCGTATCGATCGTGCTTGGCTTTCTCGTCGTGTACGCAAGTACCTTCCTGATGAAACGAAGGAAGAAGGAATTTGGTATCTACCTGACCCTCGGTATGGGAAAAACACAGGTAGCAAAGATTCTGATGATCGAGACGTTGATGATCGGTGCAGTCTCTCTTGTCATCGGACTGCTGCTTGGTATCGGTATCTCACAGGGCATGAGTGTTGTGACAGCAAATCTCTTCGAAGCGGATATGACAAACTTCCGGTTCATGGTTAGCACATCTGCGATTGTGAAAACCATTGTTTACTTTGCAATTATGTATGTGATCGTCATGGTGTTGGATGTGATTGTGGTCAGTCGTGCAAAGCTTATCAATCTGCTGCATGCAGGTTCGAAGTCACAGAAAAACCATGCGAAAAATCCGGTTGTCTGTGTGCTCACATTTATCATTGCAGTTGTTATGCTTGCAACCGCATACTATAAGGTGACAGCAGGCATAAATGAAATCTCTGATATTCGGGGGCTTGGTATCCAGATCGCCAAAGGTATCATCGGTACATTCCTTGTATTCTGGTCTGTATCCGGCATGCTGCTTGCAATCGTGAAACGGTGCAAACGGTTTTATTATAAGGGTGTCAATTCCTTCAGTGTGAAAGAACTTGGAAGCCGGATCAACACAACGGTTTTCTCCGGAGGAATTATCTGCCTGCTGCTCTTTTTCACGATCTGTATCCTGTCAAGTTCGATGGCGATCCGGAATTCGATGAACCATGTGTTAGAGACCTGTATCCCGGTTGACGTGCAGTTTTCAAAGCTGTATTCCTATGATGCAGCCGAGGACTATGACATAACCGGGCACAATGTGGAAGAAAACTTAAAAGCCTGTGATATCGATACATCGAAGCTTACGGATGTGACGGAAATGCACCTGTATGCACCGGAAGATATCAATATCGGAGATTTCTTTGGAAAGAAATTTGCGGAGAGTGGTTCGGAGGATTATTTCAATGAAGCATCGATGAATACGATGCACATTGGAGAATACAACAATTTTGTAAAATCCTTTGGTGGAACGACAATCGATCTTGCAGAGGATGAATATGTGATACTCTGTAATTATGGAGGGATGGACAAACGATACAATGTGGGGTTAGCGGAAGGACAAACAGTTACGATAAAAGGAAAGACCTATCATCCGAAATACAATACCTGCGTGAATGGTATCGTCTACATCAGCAATTCGGAGAGTAATGAGGGTGTTCTGCTTGTGCCGGATTCTACGGATCTGTCCGACTGCAACTTCTGGTATGATATTTATTCTGCCAATTATAATACGACCGATCAGGCAGAAATAGATGCACTGAATGAATATTACAGTAATGAGCATTTCTACGAACTGCAGGATGCGAAGGCGGAAGCGTTTGTCGGCGAGGATGGTGCCTACTATTCCATGAGTGGGGAAACGAGCAAGCAGCTCCGTGACAACAGCGTGGGACTTACTGCGATGATCGTATTTATCGGAATCTACTTAGGTGTTGTATTCCTGATCTCCGGTGCGGCGATCCTCTCATTGAAGGAGCTTTCCGAGGCAGCCGACAGCAAGGAAAAATACAAGATCCTGCGTCGGATCGGTGTCGACGAGAAGAAGATTCGTCACTCACTTCTTGCACAGTCAGGTGTATTTTTCGGAATGCCGCTTCTGCTTGCAATCGTACATTCCATCTTCGGAATGCAGACAGCAATGTTCATTCTGACAGCATTTGGACGGGGCGGACTGCTCGGATCAATCCTGCTTGCGGCAGCTGTGATACTGGTAATTTATGGCATTTATTTCATGATCACGTATATATGCAGCCGTAAGATCATCAGCGAATAAATATCTTGAAAAAAAAGAATAAGTAAGCTATAATTAGCACATATTAAAAATATAATATATCTGGAATGTTCGATAACTCCTGTTATTTTTGAACCTACATTTACTTTAAACGGGATTCCTATATCTGTGATATTATGTCAGGCCTCCTCCGAGTGGAAGACAGAGGATCACATGCGGTTGCCCACCTAGCGTCAGCTAGGAGTCAAAAGGCAGGAACCGGCATCCCGGATATATTTTTTTGGAGGAAAATACGTGAAAAAGAAGATACTCACGTTTATGCTTTTGCTGGTTATAGCCGGGGTAGTTATGATTGCCGGTCATGAGATCGGACGGCATATGCACAAAGCAGAACAAAATACGGAAACAGCCGAAGCAACTGTAGATTATAGCTTATATTACACATATGGAGATGTGGAGAAGGTCGTCAGTTATCTGGCAGATACAAAGGCAGAATCGGAGGCGTTATCACGTCTGATTGATCCTCTGAAGAAAAGTGAGGTCATCGATGTGGCATTTGTAAAGTCTGTGGCACAGACGATACAGGTGAAAGCTTCTATTTATGAGGAAGCCCTGAACGGAAAAAAGGATTCCGATTACGTGACGAAAGCGGAATTTGAGGACTTCTATGAGCGGATCGTCGCATCGGCAACGGTAAAAGGACTGCTTCGGAAAGATGTTCTGGTGCTTGCAATTTCCGAGGAGGACAAGACATCCTTTTTCGATGGACAGGACACCTACAATGCAGAATTTGAAATCGACGAAAGCTACGAGGGAAATGTGCTTGATGTCTATATGAAGAATGGAAAGATCTTCAAGATTAACCGTCTTGGAGATACCCAGATCACATTGCAAAATGTATGGGTGGAGTCTGTGACGGATGGAAAATGCACGTTTTTATATGGAGATCTGGAAAAAACCTACCCTGCTCGGACGGAGGAAGGCATCCCGGATGGAGCTGTGACAGTTGCAACAAGTCTGGATGCGGACAGACAGATCAAAGCCGGCTATGAGACGGCGGGCTATGTTGCAAATCTCGTGTTTGACTATGCGGGCATCTGTAAAATCGAACGACCACAGAAGGTGCTGCGCGGCAAAGTCATTTCGACGGGAGATACGGATATTCAGGTGGAAAATATCGGCGGACTCACACTTGCCGATCATTATAAAATGTACAATGTGTATGAGGATGCCGTGGACGAGGAAAGTCTGTCTCTGCTGCTTGGCTACTCGTATGTGGACATGTATCTGCAGGATGGAAAAGTTGGTGCTGTCGTGATTAACCAGGAGTTAAAAAGCGAGGATATCCGCGTGATCATCAGCAACGATGATTACTCTTCGTATGAGATGGAAATGGTGCAGTTTACGGCGACATCTGCGTTCACCGTGGCATATCCGGATGAGACGGAGAAAACATACGAAGCAGGCGAGAAAATTACGATTACTCCGTCGGATTATGCACAGGGAGATATATTGACGGTAACACCGGATACGCACAGTGGTCGTATCAGACTGCTCAGTGTGACACGCGAATGTGGCAATCCGGAATACGATGGAACGATGGAGCTTGATGTACAGGATGGATATATCTATGTGATCAATGAGCTTTCGTTAGAGCGTTATCTGGCAAATGTCGTGGCAAATGCAATGCCATCGGATTACCCGGATGCAGCCATGCAGGCGATGGCGATCTGTGCCAGAGGAACGGCATATGCAAAGTTGAAGGATGAAAGCTACGCAGAATATCATGCGCATCTTGACGATTCCAGTCTCTGTCAGGTATATAATAATGTAGCAGAAACCGATGCGTCGATCCGTGCGGTGAAGGATACATACGGACTGGTGCCGACCTACCGGGGAACTTTGATCGTACCGATGACATTTAACACATCGTTTGGAACAACCTGCACGAATGCAGAGATCTGGGGCGGCGATGCGTATAGTTATCTGGAGTCCAATGTGGAGAATCTGGATAAGGACAAGATTGATTTATCGGATGAAGCTGATTTTGAGGCATTTTTGACAGATAGTGATGCGTATACTATTATAGATAAAGATTCGCTGTATTATCGGTGGGATATAACATTTACGCAGGAAGAAATGACAGACGCGATCGAGACGGTTTTGGAAAACCGCAAATCTCTGATGGCAGATGCGATACTTGTCGAGGATGAAACCGGCGAGTTTGTATCGGCAGAAGTGCCGGAGCTTGGAACCGTGACAGAGATCGAGGTGACAGAGCGTACGGTGAGCGGCGTTGTATCCAAGCTTGTCATCCACGGCAGTGAACATACGATATCCATCAGCGGACAGAGCAATATCCGTGCGATCTTGAATCCGGTCAATCAGGAGATTGTACGGCAGGATGGCTCGACGGTAACTGGTTGGACATCACTTCCAAGCCCGTATTATTATGTGGAGAAGACGGAGGGAGGCTTTATCGTTCATGGAGGAGGATTCGGACATGGTGCCGGAATGAGTCTCTATGGTGCCGGCGTGCTTGGCAGACAGGGAAAAAGTTACAAATATATATTACGGCATTATTTTTCGTATGTTGATTTTACGTCGATCTATACGATGGATGATGGAGAGGAAACAGCAGATTCAGAATAACAAAACGGGGGATGTATGAAAAAGGTCGTTCGGTTTATTATCAAATTTGTGAACAAAGCAACCGCGGACAGCGTGCCAGCGTATGCGGCACAGGTTGCTTTCTTTGTCATGCTTTCATTTTTTCCGTTTATGATGCTGCTTGTTATGATCGCATCGAAGCTGTCCGTTATGAACACAAATGTACTTGGCTATATTCTGCGTGTTGTACCGAGCGGATTGGAAGCTTACGTGGCATATATCGTTGATGATGTAGTCAATGCAAATGTGCAGTCGTTTACACTCATTACGGTATTTGTCAGCTTGTGGTCTGCAGCGAAGGGCATTCAGGCACTCTCGACCGGGTTAAATAAGATCTATGGCGTGGAACAGAACAAAAATTATTTTCTTGTGCGGCTGATCTGTGCGTTATATACACTGGTGTTTATGGTACTTTGTATCGTCGTGATCGCGATACAGGCGTTCGGTTCGCAGATCGCCCATAAGATCATCGACCATTATCCAGCATTTGCGGACGCAACGCTTCTGATCTTAAGCCTGAAGAACGTGGTGACATTCCTTGTTATCTTTGTCTTTTTGCTTCTGATTTATTACCAGCTTCCGAACCGGCGCGGACATATGCGGCATGAGTTTACCGGAGCTGTGCTTGCCTCGCTTGCATGGATGCTTATGACGCGTGGATTTTCCGTCTATATCAAATATTCGGCAGATAATTCCAAGATGTATGGAAGTATGACATCGGTGGTGCTTCTGATTATCTGGTTGTATATTGGTATGCAGATCGTCTTATATGGCGCGGAGATCAATTACTATCTGTCTGATCTGATCTGGAAGTACCGGGAGAAACACCGGTTAAAAAAGAAAGCAGAGCGGGAAGAAAAGCAGAAATAAAAAAGCAGTAGGAAGAAAATACAAGTATATCTTAATCGCTATTGGTTGACACTCCAAAACGGATGTGCGATAATCTAACCGATAAAATTACAATAAGATGGAGGGACAAAAATGTATAGTTTTGATGAAATAGCAAATTTAGATCCGGAGATTGCACAGGCAATGACGGATGAGATTAACAGACAGGATCATAATATTGAACTGATTGCATCAGAGAATATCGTATCCAAGGCAGTTATGGCAGCTATGGGAAGTCCGCTTACAAACAAATACGCAGAAGGATATCCGGGGAAACGTTACTATGGTGGATGCGAATATGTCGATGTAGTGGAAGAGCTTGCCAGAGAACGTGCAAAGAAATTGTTTGGATGTGAATATGTCAATGTTCAGCCACATTCCGGTGCACAGGCAAATATGGCAGTATTCTTTGCTATTATGCAGCCGGGTGATACATTTATGGGAATGAATCTGGCACATGGCGGACATCTGACACATGGTTCACCGGTTAATATGTCAGGTAAGTATTTCAATGTCGTACCTTACGGTGTTAATGACGAAGGCTTTATCGATTATGATGAGGTGCTTCGCATCGCAAAGGAATGCAAGCCAAAGATGATCGTAGCTGGTGCATCTGCATATGCGAGAGCAATTGATTTCAAGCGTTTCCGTGAGATCGCAGATGAGGTTGGCGCAGTCCTTATGGTAGATATGGCACATATTGCAGGTCTGGTTGCAGCCGGACTTCACCAGAGCCCAATCCCATACGCACACGTAACAACCACTACAACACACAAGACATTGCGTGGTCCACGTGGCGGTATGATCCTCTCCAGCAACGAAGTAAATGAGAAATATAACTTCAATAAGGCGGTGTTCCCTGGTATTCAGGGAGGTCCTCTGATGCACGTGATCGCAGGTAAGGCAGTCTGCCTGAAGGAAGCTCTGACTGATGAATACAAAGAGTATCAGAAGCAGGTTGTGAAGAACGCAGCATGTCTGGCACAGGCACTGACCGAGCGTGGATTCAAGATCGTATCCGGAGGTACAGATAATCACCTGATGCTTGTTGACTTACAGAACCTTGACCTGACAGGTAAGGAAGTGGAGAAGCTTCTGGATTCTGTTCATATCACAGCCAACAAGAACACGGTACCAAACGATCCAAAGTCACCATTTGTTACAAGTGGTATCCGTCTTGGTACACCGGCAATCACAACACGTGGTGCAAAGGAGGACGATATGATCGTGATCGCAGATGCAATCAAGGCTGCTGTTATTGACAAGGATAACGACAAGGCAATGGCACTTGTAAAGAGCATCACAGACAAGTATCCATTGTATGCATAATACGCATAAAGAACGAAATCAAATCGTATACTAAGTAAAATCAAATGCAAAACCGGGGGCTGCGCGAGAGGGAATCCGTTCCCTTGACACGAAGCTTCCGGTTTTGTTATTTCTGTCATAGGTTCAGAAAAGGAACCGTGATAATCATAAAATAAATGGAGAACAGACAGATAGATGGAAAATCAGCAGAAAAATTCCGCCCCGGAGAATAACAATTCGGACAACCGGAATTCGAACAATAACAACAATAAGAAAAAGCCATCCAAAACGGTGGTGATATGGATTGTATCGATTTTATTGACATTTATGATCTGGCAGGGAATTACGGCGATACAGGAGTCCAAACAGGAGAAGATCACGTATGATACATTCCTGCAGATGCTTGATGATAAATTAGTTTCCGATGTCAAAATCTATAATGACCGGATCAGCTTTACACCGATCTCCAAGGAGACAGGTGCAGAGATGGATAAGACCTATTATGTGATCCGCATCAGCGATTATAAGATCGTAGATCGTCTGCAACGGGCAGATGTGCAGTTTGAAGAGGTTGATGAGGGAAAAAATGCAGTTGTCACGACGATTCTTTCGTATGCCGTGATGATCGGTGCCTTTTATCTTCTGATGTCCCTGCTTATGCGGAACATGTCCAAATCCGCAGGCATCGGAAAAAGCAATGCGAAGATGTATGTGGAGAAGAAAACGGGCGTGACATTCGCGGATGTTGCCGGTCAGGAGGAGGCAAAGGAATCTCTCTGTGAGATGGTGGATTTCTTAGACCAGCCGGAACGGTACTTAAAGATCGGTGCGAAGCTGCCGAAGGGGGCCCTGCTTGTAGGACCTCCGGGAACCGGTAAGACGCTGCTTGCCAAGGCAGTTGCCGGTGAGGCGAATGTTCCGTTCTTTTCGCTGTCCGGTTCAGAGTTCGTGGAAATGTTCGTCGGAGTCGGTGCGAGCCGTGTGCGTGATCTGTTCCGCAAGGCGAACAATATGGCACCATGTATTATATTTATCGATGAGATCGATGCAATCGGAGGAAAGCGTGACACCCGTCATGGCGGTGGTGATTCTGAGCGGGAACAGACCTTGAACCAGCTTTTGTCAGAGATGGATGGTTTTGACAGCTCGAAGGGAATCATCGTGCTTGCAGCGACAAACCGCCCGGAGGTACTCGATAAGGCGTTGCTCCGTCCGGGACGATTCGACCGGAGAATCATCGTGTCAAAGCCGGATATGCAGGGACGTATTGATACACTCAAAGTACATTCCAAGAATGTCAAGATGGATGAGACGGTAGATTTCAAGGAGCTTGCACTTGCCACATCCGGTGCTGTCGGTGCAGACCTTGCGAATATCATCAATGAGGCAGCGTTAATGGCTGTCCGCAACAAGCGGGATTATGTATCCCAGAAGGATCTGATTGCTTCGGTGGAAGTTGTATTTGCCGGAAAAGAGAAGAAGGAGAAGCTGCTCTCACCGAGAGAGAAGAAGATCGTTGCCTACCATGAGGTTGGACACGCGCTTGTTGCCGCATTGCAGAAGAACACGCTTCCAATTCAGCGTATCACGATCGTACCGCGTACATCCGGTGCGCTTGGCTATGTATGGCAGGTGCCGGAGGAAGAGAAGCAGCTGCAGACGAAGAAGGAAATGGAAGAGGATATCGTGACATTTCTGGCGGGGCGTGCAGCGGAGGAGCTGAAATTTGATTCCGTTACGAATGGTGCTTCAAACGATATCGAGAAGGCAACGAGTCTGGCACGGACAATGATCACGATGTACGGTATGTCTGAGAAGTTCGGTATGGTGCAGCTCGAAGGAGTAACCGGAGAATACTTGGATAACCGCCGCGTACTTAACTGTTCTTCCGAGACAGAGACGAAGGTCGATACCGAAGTCAAGAATATGATGAAAGCAAGCTACGAGAAGGCATACAAGTTACTTAAAAAGAATATGCCTACACTCGATGCGATCGCACAGGTGCTCTATGAGAAGGAGAACCTGAGCGGTAAAGAATTCATGGAATTATATGAGAAGTACCAAAATGTAAAGCTTACGGAAGCGGAAAAGGTACAGTAGGGAGAAAATTATGGAATACAATTTCTTTGCGACGGTGGCGCGCATGAAATACATTGAGCGTTGGGCGCTCATGCGGAACACATACCCGGAGACGTTGTCTGAGCACAGTCTGGAGGTAAGCATGCTGGCGCATGCGCTCTGCGTAATCGGTAATGTGCGGTATGGCAAGCATTTAGATGCCGACAAGGCGGCGGTAATCGGGCTGTATCACGATGCGTCCGAGATCATCACCGGTGATATGCCAACACCGATCAAATATTACAATAACCGGATGAAGGATCTGTTTCATTCCATTGAGGATGAAGCGTGCGAGAAGCTGATCGGACAGCTTCCGGAAGATCTGCAGACATATTACCGGGACTACTTCTTCAAGCAGGAGGATGATACGGAAGAGACAAAGTATCTGTGGAAGCTCGTAAAGGCAGCAGATAAGCTCTCTGCATTGATTAAGTGCATGGAGGAAGAGAAAACCGGCAACTGCGAATTCGTCAAGGCGAAGGAAAGCACCGAGCAGATGGTGCAGGAGCTATCCGATATCTACCCGGAAGTAAAGGACTTCGTGCAGGAATTCCTGCCAGCCTATGCGAAGACGCTCGATGAGTTGAATTAGTGCATAATGCGTTTGCTTTTTTCAATGATAGGAATCATTAAGTCCATATAGAAGAGGGTTTCGACGCTGTAAGTGAAGAACCCATGATATTTTTCTGTTGTTTTCTGAATATTGGAGAGACCATATCCGTGATAGAGGGAGTTTTGCTGGCTGGCATGTATGTGCTCCAGGGATGTTCCCTCTGCGGTTGTGTTCTCGCAGTGAATCGTGAATTTATCGTTTTCAGTAGTCGCAATCGCGATATGGATAAAATTCTCACTGGAAGGATTGGCAATACATGCTTTCAGACAGTTATCAAGCATATTGCCGAGAATCACGCATAAATCATAATCATTGACCGGAATCCGGTTATACGTTACCCCAAGCTTAGCAACAAATTGAATATGATTTTTTGCTGTAAGTGTATCATAGTTTGTCAGGAAAGAATCAATGACCAGATTACCGGTATTGTATTTGGAATATGTTGATTCGATATCTCTGACTGCCTCGCTGGTGAAGGTTTTCAGTTTATCGTATTCCTTGTTATCGACATATTCGTTGATGCAGAAATACTGCTTTTTGAGATCGTGGATGATCCGGCGGCTTTGCCGATAGGATTCACTGAGCTGTTCGTATTTTTCCTTCTGAAAGCGAATCTGATCTTCCATTTGGGCGTTTGTGTATTTTAATGTAGTCGATGCATATTCTTTCTGGATCAGAATATAGTTTATGATATTTAACAACACCAGACAGAAAATCAAAAGTTCATAGAAAAGTATGTTATCAATCAGAAATAATTGCTGAATCGGCAGGCATATATCAATGATGATGGATATAAGTGGCGTTGATAAAATCAAAAACTTGTATTCCAGAGAGTGCGTAGGTGACTGCTTCCGAAACAATAATGACATGAGCAGGCAGAGTATGAACAGGACGACCTTGGAACCGATATTCATAACACTGTATAAAAAAACAGAGTCATTTTCCACATAGAAGTCAGGATTTAGTTTCGTAAACAGGAAAGTAAAGACAGCTTCCCCAAGTAATGCAAGGATCTGGAACAGCAGTACCACATATAGCTTTGTTTTCAGACTGCTGGTAAAAAATAAACACAGAATAAACGTTGTGACCAGACTGATAAGAACTGTGTTAATTGTTGATGACATGGTAGGAAATTGGCTGTTCAGCACTTCACATCCATACAGACAGCATTCGCAACCGACAAGGACACAAAGATATAGTGGGGCATAACGTTTCTTGAAATGATGTAATGTGTTCATCAGAAATGTAGTTAAGATGAACATATCAAAAAGATATGTAAGTATCGTAAGTGCGTACTGCATATTAGACTCCTTGGTGTGTATAAAAATCCGAGTGCATGGCAACAACCTGATTCAGGTAGCGGTCCGTGATCAGTTTCCGGTTCCGTCGGCTCATGGAGACTGAGGCACCGTTGTCAAAAATAATCGTGCAATCCTTCAGATAATGAATGTGGGTAAGATTGACAAGAACTGTGCGGGAACACATCATAAACATTGTTTCATCCAGCATGGAACTCCAGGTGGTGATCGTCCCTTTCGCAGGAATCGTATCCTCCCGCATATGAAAACATAATTCTTTGGACTTTGCATTTTTCACTTCGATGTAATAGACATCTTTTAAGTTCAATGTATATTCCCGGTCATAGCCATCTACAACGGAAATCAACGATAGATTTTTCGTGTACTCTTCGAGGATATCCGATAGCAGTTGCTTCATCTCGACTTCCTGGACTGGCTTTTGAAGGAAATGGTAGGGGTGGACGGCAAAACTGTCCTGCATATACTTTGGATAGTTGCTGACAAAGACAATCATTACATGATGGTCGAAATTTCTCTTGATTACATCTGCAAGCGTGATTCCGCTTCCATCCGGCATTTCGATATCCAGAAAGAGCAACTGATAGGGTGCTCCTGTGGATTCCCGGTAGCGTGTCAGAAGTGCCTGGGCATTTGTATAAGTATCAATATGCAGATCAATATTGAATTGGAAAGAGCATATATCTAAAAGATGACATAATGGCTCGAATTCTTTTGCTTCATCATCGCAGATGGCTATGTTCAGCGTCATTTATTTTCCCCCCTTGAAACATGTAATGTCCTATGATTCATGCAAAGTGCGATACATTGATTGATAAGAACTATGCACATGCAAATCAATATCATATGATAATAGAGTTGCTGTTTCCATGATAGCATGAGGACTGCAAATGCGTAAATAAAGAATAACAGAAAAAATAATATTTTTTTGATTTTTGTTCTTTCGGCAGCGGTGTAGTGCTTGTGTGTAGTTCCAACCGGAGCCAGAACCCAGATCATAACAGTAAGTAGGCTGATAAGAAGAATATAGAGTCCGGGCATAATCAAATATGGTAACCGCGATAAAAATAGAGTCAGAAAATAAACGGAATAAGAAAGCAGGAAGCAGGAGTAAGGACTTTTTGCGTGGGCACCGCCTGCCAGCATGCGTACCGGAACCAGAATTATAATATATACAAGCGATGGGAGAAAAAGATTAAGAAGTCCCCCAATCAATAGCAGACTGCAATTAAACAAAATCATATCCAGCGCAAAATCAAGGCAATAGAAATAAATGTCTTTCTTTTGTGATTCTATAATTTCGTTTGTTACAAGTGTATCAGTTATCTTCCTACTTATTTTTTTAGAGAGTATCATTTCATGTATCCTTTCATTTTTTACAGTATAGCAAAGAATGCCGGACAGATAGAAAAAGGTATACGAACGGTCAAAAATAAGGGATGAACGAACATTCATCCCTTATTTTTGACCGTTCATAGCAGATTTCAACAGGAAAGCATAAAAGCATGTTATAGTGCGATTACCATACTGATGGAAAAACAGAAGAGAAGGAGGAGCTTATGAAAACAAAGATTAAGAAGTGGCTTGTGAAACATGGAAATGCCATATGTGCAGCTGCTGTTTCACTGGCATCGCTATCATCCCTTTGCTGCCGGGCACACTGGTATCAACCAGAGGAACCGGAAGGGTTGAAGGAGTTTGCAAAAAATCATATGAAGTAGAAATGGGAGGAAGAAGCTTATGAGAAAAGGAAAAATGAAAAATTCAATTGTAACAATAGCGATGGCAATGATGCTGTCTGTAACAGCTGTGGTGGGATTTGGAACGAATGCAAAAGCAGCGGCAGGTAATACAGGTAATAAACAGTATTCGTATAGTAATATAGATCCTATAGGAAGTTGTGAATGGAGAACTAAAAATAATGCTACTAAAGTTTATGTATATCCAACTGCAGGACCTAAGATATATTATGAGGCTAATGGAAGAAAAAAGAACAGCATTACAGGTCAGTATGAAAAATTTGCAGGGTCATATGCCTATGCAATTCCAACAGGAACACAGGGAAGCATTACAAATTGGATAAATGAAAAGGGAGGGACAGAGGCCAGATTGGTAATGTCAAGGATTTCATATTCACGACTTGATACTAGTGGAGTATGGAGTCCGGATTCAACAAGGAATTACACTATTTTTGGCTAGAAGAAAGATAGAAACTAGGGGGAAACTAGGTGAAGAGTTTTCCCTTATAAAAGGAATGTGAGGAAGTATGAAAAATCGCAAAAAGTTGATAAGTGGATGCTTGCTTGGCATTGTTGGAATTGCGTGTTTTCGATATATTGTGCAAAATGAGAAAGATAAGAAGTATCCGGTTGAGAGATATTGGGATGAACAAGAAGAAAAGCAACAGAATACATCTGGGGATGATACACAAACAGATTGTGATGCTGAGGAAAAAGATGTGACGCATAGTGTGACTATTGATAATATAACATATCAGTTTGTAGAGTGCGATATGATTGAAGATACAGAAATAGAAATGCAGACACGTTACCCGGCAGAGTTTTTTATTGATAGTGCACTTCCTGATGCAAATTATCAGACGAATCTGTTATGGGATTATGAGAAAATGTATGAGGAAATGCCTGAATTGGAGGATATAAAAGAAATTGTATTAAATCCTTATAATTATACAGAGGAAGAATATAATGCGTTGACAGATCCATATGCAAGACAGGATGTAGGTGATAAATATCGGATAGAAGGACATCCAAAATCCAGATATTATTTTGTAAAAATGCGTATAGAAAATGAATCGTCTGAATCAAGAGAGATTGTTTTAAGTGATTTATATTTGATTCAAACAAATAGAGCAAAAAGCTATGCTGTGACGACTGATAATATAATATATTTTGATAAAACGCAATGTGTAGACAATCCAGATCGACTCAGTTGGTTTACATGGTATACAATGCAGCCGAAAGAGGTACTGGAGTGTGTCATTGGATATGAGATAGACGAACATTCCTTATATGATTTGCATGAAGAAAGACTCATGTATATAGGAACTATTAGTGTGGAAATGTTGGATTCGTGGGTAAATCCGGTATTATCCAAGACGGTTGTGCCATTGTATGATCTTATGGGAATTGAGTCGGAATAGATATAAGTAACAGTAAGGAGCGTGTGCACATGAAAAAACAGATAATCGTGTTTCTGATTATGTTTGGACTCCTGTTATGGGTAATTCGAGTTGTGAACCTGAATCGTGGGAAGGAAAACAATGTAATGTATGTGGAACAGGGACAGGAAATTTATTATGGTGAACTTGCAATACAGGCGGATGAATTCCTGCTATTGGATTCGGATGAATATGGTACTTATTTTGGTATGGAGAATGATGTGGCAGACGGTGATAAGGCTGTCTGTGTGCGATTAATGGTTCGAAATGATTCGAATGAAGCGATATCCTGGGACAATATATTTTCCGTGATAGGAGAAGGCTTTGTTTGCAGAGGTTGGGGAAGTGCTTATAATCCGTATATGGGAGCAAAATTGAATAAATTTTATGGTGAACAGTTAGACCCGGGAAAGAAACAGAATATTTGGATTGCAACTACGGTGTCTCGTGCCTGCTTCCGAGAGAAAACATGGGAGAATCTTTCAAACATGGAGTTTGAATATGTGGTGTCGCTGTATCCAGATGCCGTCCGTATTCGGTTAAAAACTGGGAAGAATTATGGAGGAGAGAGCTTATGAAACCAGTCATTAAATTTGAGTTTTACAGAGCTTTTCGGTCGCGTGGATTTTATGTGGCATTGCTGTTAGGAACGGCTCTGGCAATCGGCGACATCGTACTCTTTCATAATGCATTTCGGGATACGATAGATACAAAAGTTGTGATGCAGACATGGATTGGGACAGATTATCAGTTCGTAACGAACAGTCTGTTTTATGCGTTACTTCCTATCCTGGCATCATTGCCTTGGGCGGGAACCTATTATGGTGACATCAAAACAGGTTATCTGAAGAATATTTTACTGCATACATCCAGACGTGGGTACTATATGGCAAAGGCAGTTGTAGTGTTTGTGATAGCAACGATCACTGTGATGATTCCGTTGCTGTTAGATTTGATGGCAGTTATGACAATATATCCACTCCGTATGCCGGAACGATTGGAATTTATGTCGGCTGGAATTCTGGATGTGAATTTGTTTTCTGGGCTGTATGAGACGAATGGTGTATTGTATGCATTGGCATTTATTCTTTTAGACGGTCTGTTTGCAGGACTTCTGGCACTTGTTTCTGTGTGCGTGGCAGAACGGGTTGAGAGTATGTTTAGCGCGATTGTAATTCCTTTTGCATTATATATCATGTGGAGTACAGTTATGATGGAAAACAATGATGGCAGATTTTCTGTGATGGAAATGTTAAATCCACGACAATCGGTTGTTTTCAACAGTATTCAGGTTGTGCTTATGGCAGTTTGCGGGACACTGATTATTATACTTTGGCTGTTCTTAAAAGGAAGGAGAAAAGACGTGTTATGATAGAGATTGAATTAAAAAATATATCGAAGACAATACATAAAACACCGATTTTACATGATATCAATCTGAAATTCCATTCGGGAGCAATTTATGGTCTGAAAGGGAAAAATGGATGTGGGAAAACCATGCTTATGCGAACCGTTTGCGGATTGATGATACCAAGCACAGGAACGGTCAGTATCAGTGGGAAAGTACTTATGAAGGATATCGAGTTTCCGGAAAGCATTGGGGCGTTGATCGAGAATCCTGCATTCTTGCCGCAATATACAGGATATAAGAATCTGTGTATGCTGGCATCGCTTCGCAAGGATATAGATAAAGAGGATGTGACAGAAGCTATGCGGCGGGTGCAGCTTGATCCGAAGGATAAGCGTGTTTATCGGAAATATTCGCTCGGAATGAAACAGAAGCTTGGAATCGCAAATGCAATTATGGGGGAGCCGGATATTATTGTATTAGATGAACCAATCAATGCGCTGGATGAAGCAAGCGTGGAGCAGGTAAAGAAGGTGCTGGTGGATTTGCGGGAACGGGATCATCTGATTATCATTGCCTGTCATGATCGGGAAGAATTGGAGTATTTGAGTGATGAGATTATTGAGATCAAAGACGGTACAGTTGTGTGTAAGCAGAAGGAGGGAGTGGCATGAGAACAGCGAAGATGTTCTGGCGGGACATGTGTCTTGGGACGTTCCGGCATGGTGCCCGATTTCTGATCATACCTCTTGTTGTCGTGCTGATGACTGCCGGTTTTGCGGAATATGCTGCAAACCTATACGATGCGGGGACGATTGTCGGAAGTGGAACAGCGGCAGATTATTACCTGTGTGTTATGCAGGGGATGTATATCTATAAATTCAGTCCCGATTCGACGTTCGTGATTCCGATTTCGTGGTTTATGCTCCACATCGGACTGGCATATCTGACTGCATATTATCCATGTAAGGATTATAATGAGTATGGAGCGATTGTGCTTCCGGCAGGCGGCTCCCGCATTCGTTGGTGGATTGCGAAGATGTTCTGGTGTCTGATGACAGTTTTCCTATACTATATTGGAATTGCTGTAACCTGTACGATCAGTGCCTGTGTGCATGGAGCAAAGCTAAGTGCGGATTTTTCAGTAGATTTGCTGGAACATTTGTATGGAGATTCTATGAATTATGTCAGTCAGTCCGATATGATTTTGATTTCCGTTGTGCTGCCATTTGTCATATCTGTGCTGATGACGGAAGTACAGATGCTATTCAGTTTCTTGTTTACACCGGTTATAAGCTTTGCCGCAACGTGTGGAATCTATATTCTGTCTGCTTATTATACCTGTTGGTGGCTGCCGGGAAGTTATACGATGTGGCAGAGAAGTTCCTATATCAATTATGAAGGCGTAAAACCAATGAGTGGATTTGTGATTGCCTTGTTCGGATTACTTTGTGTGATTGTATGTGGGACTTTATATTTTCAAGATAAGGATATACTGGATTAAATAAAAACAGGGATTACCCTTTGAGGTAGTCCCTGTTTTTTATTATGGGTTGTGACCCTGTTGAGCTCGCAAAGCGTGCGAAACATAAACCACCTGCTATGCAGGTGCGTGACGAGTGTTATACAAAAAATCACCTTTCACTTATAATGTAGTTGTTCAGGCTATCTTATAAGAAAGGAAAGGTGATTTATATGGCCAATAAGGCAAATAGTTTAGCACACACAAAACGGGTATGTAAATACCATATTGTGTTTGCAACACTCATCTGAATCACACACAGGCAAAACGGATGTTGTCTTCCGGCTTTTGCAGTAATGCCTCCGTCTCGGCAAGCTCAATTGTCAAGGACTGGAGAAACTGCGCAACCGGGTGCTGATCTTCTGTTATCAGATCTCTCATATTCGCAGCGGCAAATCTCATATTCAGAAATCCCTTGCCGTATGGAAGCCGTCTCTCGGTATACTGCTCAACGCCAAGCAGGAAACTTCACGCCTGCTGAATGAGGACAAAGAAGAACGGCAGATGCGGCAGCTTATCATACGTCATCGGAAAACAACTCGTAATACAGCAAAGAGAAGGATCGACATTGAGAGATAATCCATGTGCTGCGTGCACCTACTTCTCGTCTAAATCGGCGATCATTTTTACATCGCTGACTGCCAAGGCAAGCTGAAGCTTGTTTTTCAGCCCGGTTTTTTGCAGCATGTTGGTCACATGAAACTTGATTGTGGACACTTCAATGCCCATCTCCGATGCAATGCGCGGGTAGGACATACCCCGGAGCAGGTAACGCAGCACCTTCAGTTCTGTTTTTGTAAATTCTGTATTTTTCGCCATGCCGATCCGGACCAGCGGCGGTGCGTCGGGAAAAATGTGCTCACCGTCCATTGTCTGCCGGACAATCTCCATCAGGCGATTTTTCGCAGAATCCTTATACCACAGGCTATCCGCCCCGGCTGATTTGGCTTGCTCCAGAACCGCATTGTCGACCAGCGATGTCACAACGATGATTTTTATTTGGGGATGTACGGCCTTGATCTTTCGGACGGCAATCAGGCCGTTCTCGCGATTCTGTGTCTGCACATCCATCAAGATAAGATCGATCGGGGTGATGCGGCATATCTCAACGGCCTGCTTTGCGCCCGGAATGGACGCGACGATCTGATGTCTGTCCTCGACCGGAAAATAGCTTTCCAGCAGACTGCGAATCATGGGCTGATCCTCAACAATCATGACTCTCATGCTCGGTTACCTCCTTTTCCAGCATTGTAAGGATAAGTTTGAAGCGTGGGATGCTTTGAATCTCCATTGTACCTCCTGCTTCTGCCACGTGGCGACGCAGCATGGAAAGCCCGCCGCCCTCCCGAATTTCTTCCTTTGGCGGCGCACCGTTGTTGGTCAGAATAAGCTCTGCGTGTCCAAAGTGCACATACAGTTCTGTGCCGTCGGCATGGCGAACACAGTTTGCCGCACATTCGGTAATTGCCAATGCTGCGAGTGACCGCATACCCGACATATCGGAAACTTCCCCTTCTATCAGCACACGGACACCCATTTCACCGACTTTGCCGATAGTTGTTTCCAATGAGTCAGTCTCAGCACGTATCTGATTGGAGCGGCAAAGTACTGCAATGGCCTGTTCAAAAATTGCCGCACTTTCTTTGAGTGACGCAAGTCCGCCTTGCCGGCACAGCGCCCGCCGTGCGGCAAGGATGCTGTGTCCGATATCATCATGGATGCGCTGCTTCATTTCAAGCGTCTCTTCTTCGCGGATGATCTCCGGCATCTGCTCAAAAAGCCTTAGCAACCGGTTATTGGATTCTGCAAGCTTTGTATTTTCCTCGTTCAACTCGGTCTGCCGCCGCATCAGCTCCGTCACATCAGCAGCGGTGACCTGAGTATATCGAACGCCTGTTTTTGTCGTGACCTGCTCCTGTGCGAAGCGCAGCACACTGCCGTCCGGAAAACGAAAAATCCGAAACTGTGGGTCCAGACAGCAAATGCCTTCGGGCGGCGTTTTCAGGGCGGCTTCCAGCTCCGTAAGCGTCTGCACACCATTCCTTCGCAAAAAGCTTGCTATGGCAAGCATTCGGCGGTTGATAAGCCGCACAATGCCGTTTGTATCAAAAAAGCAGACTGCAATGGGAAGGTGGTCAAAGCTTTCCTTGATTTTGTTCATATGCTGCTAGCCTCCCTGATTTTTCAAGTTTGTGAATAATATATTGTAAACCGTCCTCATCCTGCATCCATTCCAGCGCAGGAAGTCGCTCCTTTAATCCACAGAGGGGCTCCTTGCAGGATACGCAGATATTAACCTCAATCCAATCCCTGATTTCAACGGAGATCAGCAATGATTCCAAGGATTCCAGCCCTATCTCCACGACTGCTTCAAACAGGTCATAAATCTGTGCCGCCTGCTCCGTAGCGAGCAGGATTTTCCCGTCTATGAGTGCTCTGCATTCCACACCGTACAGGTTCAGGCACTCTATGGACTCGTTAAAGCACAGCCGCAGCTCCTGCATCGAAATAACACCGCGCTGCGCGCCGACAAAAATCAGGTTGTTTCTCCGTTTGATATAGGTTCCGATAACGATAGTCTGTCCAAGAAGCCTTCTGGCTAAGTTTTCGTCCGTCATCCTCTGTATCGCAGTAAGGCGACCCCGCAGCATTGTGATCTGCCGGGAGGTCTGCACCTCCATCATGTCATACAAGCGGTTTTCCTCCGACAGCCGCAGATGTTTTTCGCGCTGAGCGTTTTCTGTCGTCAGAATGTTGCCCATGTCACGCAGCTCATCATGTGTCAGCTTCAGCGCCTCATGAAGCCGGTTCAACTCGGAAATATCCTCTTCCCAGAATACCCAGCCGCCGTGCAGCGAATGCCGCTTCAAAAGGGTGTCGGCATCCAACTCGACGGTATCCGCCCCCATCTGCCGCAGCGTATCTTGGGGTATCGGCTCACGCATCGCGGCGGAGATATGCCGCAGAGAAAAGTCCGCATTTGTGATCTGAACCGGCAGTATGGTTGCCTCAAACAATGCATTGTAGCCCATGTTGGACTGGATCAGACCGCACCGGATGCTTCCCTCAAAAGCGGCAAAAATCAGCAGACAATGTGTGACGGTCATATCACTCGCCAGCAGCAGGACGAATCGGACGCCGCATATGTATGCAATGCAATATATCAGAGACAGACCAAGCGGAATCAGCGGCAGCAAGAGGATGGTTTTACTTTGCGGGATGCGACATTTCTTCAGCATTATGGCGAAAGAAGCAAACGCGCATAGCATTACCCACATCAGAACGATGTAATAGCCTGCCTCGTAGCAATAGTCAATATCCGTCATTACGCCGGAAGGAAAAGAAAATACGTCCTGATGCAGGTCGTTCGTCAGGACAAGGAGGAACAGGAGCGCCGACGGCACGTAAAAAAGCTTCGTCCAAAGCGGCAGCCGGTAATTCTCCGCCTTGCCCAGCGACATACTTAAAAAAAGAGCTACAACCGGGATGAACAGCATGGGAAAATAGTACCAATACCAAAGCTCACGCTTGATATCCATGCTGTCGATGGAATGCTTGATAATTTTAAGCAGCAGCCACAACGCCATCATCACTATGATCGCCAGAAGATACCGCCGAACCTGCGTCTGAATGATGCGAGTGCGGATTGAAACACCCCAGGCCGTAAGCAGACAGATATGGATCGCGCTACGGAGCAGCGAAGCATTCTGGGGGAGCGCACCGATCTTCGTAAGATATTGCAGACTTGCAGCAAACGCAATAAGCGGCAGCACGATCAGCGCCGTGAGTATGCTTTTTTGTGTTTCCCTGCTCATATCATCTTCTCCGTTCTGCAAGCGCTATTTTTATTATGATACCATGCAGGTATAAAAAAGGCAATATACCTTCTGTCTGTGAGAAAATAATTGCAAAACCTATCCAATCGGTGGGGGAATTATCTGTAACAATATATTATGATGTAAACACAACAGGAAAGGTAGTGATAAAGCATATATGCGAGGAAGTGTGTTGGATATGCAAAGTGAGTTGTTTGCGGAAGCGGTCACGAAGGCACTTACC
>CAVKUW010000116.1:0-2292 GCA_963659815.1 Butyricicoccaceae bacterium | reverse complement strand
TGCATTTTGCGCCCTCCGGCGGCCGTAAATGCGTTTTAGAACGGCCGCTCTGCGGAGCATAACGGCCGTCCGTTTTTAGTTAATCAACCACCATTATCGAGTGTTGATCTTGATAGTATAGTGTTTTGTGGCTCGTTTCATAATAGAATTAGCTGACACTTCATCGTTGAGAATCATTGCCTTCCAACTAGCCGGATCACGCTGCGAACATACAATGGTACTTTTTCTCTGTTCGTTACGTTTCTCAAGCAGTTCGAACAGAATCTTGATCTCACGTTCGTCTGTAATGGTATGAAGAAGAAAATCATCCAGGATAATTAACTCCCATTTGAGATACTTTTTCATTTTACGAGCGTATTTATCGTAATCCTGTTCTTTTAAGGCAACCATACTCTCTAGCAGTTCTTCACTGTGGAAGTAACCAACGTTATACCGGTTACAGGCTTTAATACCGATAGCCTTTGCAAGATAGGACTTTCCGGCATCAGATTCACCGAGAATGCAGAGATTGTAGCCTCTTTCAATGAAATCCAAAGAAGAAAGCATCTCTGTTATGCCTGATGGCAGATACTCTCGTTTATCAGAATCAACGCAATCTGTCAGTTCTTCAGGAGATCCTTTCAGATGTGCAGCCGTTAGCCGATTCTTTAGAGTTGTACTGACTTTTTCCTGAAATTGCGGTCCAATCAATTCTGCTATCATTGTAAGACGATCCATTTCAAGAAATCCAGGTCTGTGATACAGAGCATCCAATGTAGCCGCCATTGTTGAGAGTTTCAGTTCATTCAATTCATCAACAAGCTCATTCATGAGTTCAGTTCCTGTAAGCATCAGTCATCCGCCTCCTCTCGCATTTGATCTGCAAGAGCCTTGCTGCGGGATAAGAGAGTGTCAATACTGGAGGCTTCAGGTGGCATTACATATCCACCACGTACAGACTTCTCCTTGGATGGAGATGAATGCCGGTATCCAGACTCACCGAGATCATCTGCAACTACAGATATGGTGTTCTTGATGAATGTATATTTCTGCTTGTTCAATGCAATAGCCTGCTTACAGCATTCCTCTAGAGCTTTGTTGCTGTATTTCTTAGTGAAGTTCAGAATTCCAAGACACATACGGTAGGTCTGAACTTCGTACAGCCTGGATTTAAGAACAGTACGGATAACGGTTTCCGTATTCTTTCCAATAAGCTGAGCCTTTTGAATAAAGTATGGACCATTCCATTGGGTAAATCCTTTATAATTATCCGGCAAATGTTCCGGATTTGTAGACCACTGGCCTTTTCTGGTTGCTCTTGGCCATTCACAAAGGAATTCTCCAGAAAGAGAATAAATACGAACAACAGTTGAGGATGCTTTAATAGATACTTTCTTATGCAAAAACGCTTTATCTACGCTATAATAAGCATTGTCAAAGCGTACATGGAAGTCACTTGACACCTTTGCCGTTTTTCTCTCCATGTACTCGTAATGCATGGAGGGAAGCGGCATCAATTCAAGTTTCTCTTCCTCCCAATAGTAGTATCTGTTATGCTCTTTCTTTTTAAATGGCTCCTTATTAAGAGCTTTCAGTTCATTCCAGAGATCCTTATTAAACTGTTCTAATGAGAAATACTGACGTTCCTCCAGCTTATGGAAAAATCCTTTTTCAAGAATGCCTACTGCGTTTTCTACAGAACTTTTGAACTTCGGTTTCCGAACCTTTGCTGGAAGAATGGCAGTGCCATAATGATCTGCCCAATCGGCATAGTCCTTGTTTAATTCCGGTTCGATCCAGTCCCGATTTGCGACGACTGCCTGCTTACAGTTATCACACACAACCAATGCAGGTACACCACCGAAATAATCAAGTGCATGATTATTAACTTCAATCCACTGAGGTTCCTTTGTTGAGAGCATTCCTTCTGCATAAATGTACTGAGAATACGGAAGAATCGCTACAAAAATAACGATTGGCAGGATTTCTCCTGTGAGGGGATCCGTCATATCAAATGTTTGTCCTGCGAAGTCCACTTCCATCTTTTGAGCGATCACGGCATCAAAGTGGGAAGTCTCATAATTCTCTTCGCACCATTTGTTGTAGAGTTCGCAGTATTGTCGATACTGATAAAACCGCTTTCCTTCTTCAGCGCATTTTTTAGAGTATCTGTTCCATAAGAAAACTAAAGTCATGTTTTTCCGTGTTGCCATGAGCTTTGCATCTGCTTCATAGTCAGGATACTCTATATTTTCATTACGCCCTCCAGATCCAGGTACAGAACCATATACAAGTTCAGCAATTCCATAATTC
>CAVKUW010000115.1:93177-108436 GCA_963659815.1 Butyricicoccaceae bacterium | reverse complement strand
CATCCCAGATACAACCGGATTCCGATTTGCTCCGCTGCCATCTGGTTTTTCAGCTCTGTAAAATTATGTTCAATCGTTTCCTTTATATAAGGAAACATTCCATGCCGGTAATGGGGCGTAAGGATCATTCTTCGGATTCCCTGCTCATATGCCGCATGAAGCATCTGTATCGATTCTTCTATGTGATTTGGACCATCATCCACTCCGAACAGTGTGTGGTTATGAATATCTGTATATTCCAAAGAAATCCCCTCTTCTGTACTCTCCAATGTCTCTGTGAACTTTACATAATTCGCATGCACTCTACTATAGTATACTTTTTTCTCATTTTATAGTCAATAGTCTGTTTATTCAAGCAATTAGATACTATAGTATAGAATTTAATAATTTACAACTGTTTGTGCAAAAATAACACTATATATGTCATTTTTGACATGTTACCGGGGTTATATTTCTTTTATTTCATAGTATGAGGTGAGCAATATTGACTAATATATGTGAAATTTTGGGGCAGAGAATTCGAATGTACAGAAAACAGCAGCACATGAGTCAGGAGAAGCTGGCGGAATTATCTGGACTCCACCCAACCTATATTGGTCAGATGGAACGCGGGGAGAAGAATCCGACCATCGAGTCCCTCTACAAGATCTGTACTGCCTTGCGTATTCCGATCACTCTGCTTGTTGAAAAACTAGATGAATATACAGTGAACGCAGATTTTCCATACAGCATCGGTCTGGATAACAGCAAGAATTATCCGTTACAGGCGTATGAATTATTTGCCGGAGAATCCGTGGAAAATCAGGAACATCTGCTGCGGCTTCTGTCGTATGCGCTGCTCCTGAAGAAATAATTCTTCCATATAATACCTTCCTTGATGCCTTTCTTTTTTGTTCAATTTGTTGTCGTAAACAGAGATTTTTGGTTGTGCTTTAGGCAATTTTATTATATAATGAAGGTAGTGTTTTATGAAAGGAAGGTATTATACATGAAATTTGGTTACTTTGATGACGCAAATCGTGAGTACGTCATTACTTCGCCTAGAACTCCATATCCATGGATCAATTACTTAGGCACACAGGGATTCTTCTCCCTGATTTCCAACACTGCCGGAGGATATTCCTTCTACAAAGACGCTCGTCTTAGAAGAATCACTCGTTACCGTTACAACAACGTACCTATTGATATGGGTGGACGTTATTTCTATATCAATGAGAACGGTACGATCTGGAACCCGGGCTGGTCTCCAGTGAAGACAGAGCTGGATGCTTACGAGTGCCGTCATGGTATGGGTTACACAGTGATCACAGGTAAGAAGAACGACCTGAAGGCTGAAGTAACTTTCTTCGTACCACAGAATTACGACGGAGAAGTACAGCAGGTAGTTTTGACAAATGAGAGCGACAAGGCTAAGACATTCTCCTTCTTCTCATTTGCTGAGTGGTGTCTGTGGGATGCACAGGACGACTGCACAAACTTCCAGAGAAACTTCAGTACTGGTCGTGTAGAGGTAAAGGATTCTACCATCTACCACAAGACTGAGTACAGAGACAGACGTGATCATTACGCATTCTATTCTGTAAATGACACAATCGACGGTTACGATACAGACCGTGATGCATTCATCGGTTTGTACAATGGTTTCCACAATCCACAGGCAGTTGAAGCCGGTAAGGCTAACAACTCCTTTGCAGATGGCTGGTCACCAATCGCTTCTCATTATAAAGAGATCACACTTGCTCCGGGCGAGTCTAAGACACTCATCTTCATCCTTGGTTATGTAGAGATGCCAGTTGAGGAGAAGTTCGAAGCAGATGGTAAGACTATTAATAAGGTAAAAGCTCTTGCTATGATGGACAAGTACAACACACCCGAGAAGGTTGCTGCTGGTCTTGCAGAGCTGAAGGCTACTTGGGATAATCTCCTTGGAATCTTAAATGTTGACACACCAGATGACAAGGTTAACCGTATGGTTAATATCTGGAACCAGTATCAGTGTATGGTTACATTCAACCTTTCACGTTCTGCTTCCTACTTCGAATCAGGTATCGGTCGTGGTATGGGATTCCGTGATTCAAACCAGGATATCCTTGGTTTCGTTCATCAGATTCCAGACCGTGCAAGAGAGAGAATTATTGATATCGCTTCTACTCAGCTTGAGGATGGCGGTTGCTACCATCAGTATCAGCCACTGACCAAGAAGGGTAACTCCGATATCGGTGGTGACTTCTCCGATGATCCTTTGTGGATGATCCTTTCTGTTTCCGCTTACATCAAGGAGACTGGTGACTGGGGTATCCTCGATGAGATGGTTCCTTATGATAATGACGAGTCTAAGGCAAAGCCAATGCTTGATCACTTGAAGGTTTCCTTCTACAAGATCGTAAATAACCTTGGGCCTCACGGACTTCCACTTGCAATGCGTGCAGACTGGAATGACTGTATCAACCTGTCATGCTACTCTGACACACCAGGTGAGAGCTTCCAGACATATACAAACCCTAAGTTCGCTGCTGAGGGTGGCTACTCTAAGGTTGCTGAGTCTGTTATGGTTGCTACACTCTTTACCTATGCAGGTCCGAACTATGTATCTATCCTGAAGCACCTCGGCAAGGATGACGAGGCTACAGCTGCTCAGGCTGAGATCGATAAGATGAAAGCAAATATCATGGAATCCGCTTGGGATGGCGACTGGTTCATCCGTGCATACGATGCAAACGGCGAGAAGATGGGTTCTAAGGAATGTGAAGAAGGTAAGATCTTCATCGAGCCACAGGGCTTCGCAATCATGTCTGAGATTGGTAAGGATCAGGGCTGTGATATGAAGACACTTGCAGCTATTGATGAGAGACTGAATACAAAGCATGGTCTTGTATTGAACAACCCTGCTTATACAAAGTACTACATCCAGTACGGTGAGATCTCTACATATCCGGGCGGATACAAGGAGAACGCTGGTATCTTCACACACAATAATGCATGGATCATCTGTGCAGCAGCTTACGCTGGTCAGGGTGATCAGGCATTCAAGTACTACTCAGAGATCGCTCCTGCATTTACAGAAGAGACATCTGATATCCACAAGACAGAGCCATATGTATATGGTCAGATGATCGGTGGTAAGGATGCTGGTTCTGATATCGGTCAGACAGGCAAGAACTTCGGTCAGGGTAAGAACTCATGGCTGACAGGTACAGCGGCTTGGAACATGGTAGCTATCTCCCAGTACATCCTTGGTGTACAGCCTGACTTCGACGGTTTGAAGATTGATCCTTCTATCCCTTCTGCTTGGGATGGTTTGAAGGCTTCCCGTCAGTTCCGTGGCGACACATATGAGATCGAGGTTAAGAACCCGGATCACGTATGCAAGGGTGTTAAGAGCATGACTGTTGATGGCAAGGCAATTGACGGAAATGTAATCCCTGTTGCTGGTGATGGCAAGGCTCACAAGGTTGAGGTTGTTCTTGGTTAATTGATGATTGGCGAAACAATTCAAAGATAAAACAGCAGCGGTTGCACGATGTGCAGCCGCTGTTTTTGTATGCAATCACTTATAATGTTTTCAAATAATTTTCCACTTTGAGATATGTGATATCTTCTTCCGCCTCCGGGAACACATTCTTTAGTGAAGTATCCTCTCCACGGTAGATCACATATTTCCCCCGGATTGCACCATAGCGAAACGCTGTCTCCTCACATTTCTTATGATCCAGCAGATGCCGGCATTGCTGTTGCACAATCTCCTTACTATGCTTCACCTCATAGATTTCACAGCAAGCCTCCTCCGGATAAAATACAACCATATCAAACTCTCCAACTGCAAACTGCAATTTGAACACTTCGCATTGCCGCTTCGATAATTTGGTTTCAAGTAAGACGATATCTTCCATCATTCTACCTTTGATCTCATCCTGTATCCGCGCTGTCACGCGTCTTCGTTCGTCCAAAGACAAGCTCCGAAACGCTTCATCCTGCATAAGCAACTGGATCAAAGCATCCGCCTGCGCATATCGGATTCCCGGCTGAGAGAACACCGTCCGCAGCTCTCTCCGGTTATAATCTGTCATCCATCGGATCTCAATCTCCACCGTCAGGTCCAACAGATCCAGATATTCCTTTATCTCCTGTCGGTGTGACTCATGCAAATCAACGGTCTGTTCCGACCGATTCCGGATCTCTAATAATTCTTTTAACTTCTGGTTGATTGTCTTCACATCGACCTGATCCAATACATCCATCGGCTGTTTGCGGTCTTTCCGCAGATTTCTCGCAGATATGCGGAGATCAGAGGATTCAAACTCGCGCGTCAACACCTCCAACGTGAACCGGTGATTGATATCCTCCACCACACGATTGATGACGTTCGTCAGCTCATTTTTCTCATATAATTCCCGTAGCGAGCGAAAATGTCCATCACTCTGGTAGTTCTTCAGGGAATGCCGGATATTTCTTGCAATCGCACTGTCCACATACTCGTCCGTGCGCTTCTCCGAAGAAAAGATACTCTCCGTTGTATTGTAATGCTGCCCGGAAAGACTCATTGTTCCTCCGTACCGGATGTAATTATCAATCCCGTTAATTCCAAATACACGTGCAAACTCCCGGTAAGGGATAAAGGTTGTGTGGCTGGTAATACAGCGATCATATAACTCTTCATCCTGTGCAAACACAAATCCCAGAGAATCGGTACCGGACAAAACGAT
Organism: Butyricicoccaceae bacterium; assembly: GCA_963659815.1. Classification (GTDB taxonomy): domain Bacteria; phylum Bacillota; class Clostridia; order Lachnospirales; family Lachnospiraceae; genus Coprococcus_C. The sequence continues at coordinate 103,733 of CAVKUW010000115.1, read as the reverse complement.
CTTCATTCCGCTCGCCGCAAATACATCGGAAAACAGGGCAGCCCCCTCTATAAAATCATCCAGAAGCGTAATCTCATCTAAGAAGACAAACTGATATCCTCTCTGTTCCAAAAGCTTTAAATCATGATTTACATCTGCTAGTGTCTTTGTCCCCTGCATCTGCATGAAGACCGTTTTCTCTCGCATTTCATCTTCCATATCCGAGATAATCTGGCGGATCAGCGTTGTTTTTCCGGTTCTTCTAAGTCCATACAAAATGTACACACGATCAGAAATAGTTCCATAAATATAATCATGCAATGATTTATACTGCTCCCGTTTTTTCCAATTCTTCACCGGCTACACAAATCGGTTCAGCGTCTCCCCTAAGCGCACCGAACACCGATACGATTCTGGCTGATAAATAGCTGGGGCTTCATAAACCATGCCTCCGCCAACCTGTTCATATTCCGCCTCCAGTTCCCTTTTTTGCTGTTCTAATGCTTTACGTCGGGCAATCTGTGCCGCAAGAATCTCTTCTTCATCCTCTTTTACTCTGCGCGAACGCTGCTTGCCATTCTCGCGCCACTGATAATATAAATATGACTTGCCATTTATTTTCTTATACGTAAGTCCGCCGGTTGGAAGCATCTGCAATTCTTCCAATAGTTTATTATACGTTCCATACTGCATCAACCTTCACCTCCTTTTTCTTCATTTTAACTTTTTAACTTTGTTTGTAAAGTTAAATTAAAAGTTAAAAAAGGCACCACCCCACAGGTGATGCCCTCATATGTAGAAATTCGGTTCTAAAGTCTCGATTAGTCCTCGATACCGTTGTTCTTAAGGTAATTAACAACATCCTCTACAGTTGCCATAGCTGCTACGTCATCTGCAGGGATTTCACAACCATACTCCTCTTCCAAAGCCATAACAAGCTCATAAAGATCCAAAGAATCTGCGCCAAGATCATCCTTGAAAGATGTTGAAAGTTCGATTTCGCTCTCATCAACGCTAAGCTGGTCTGCAATAATTTCCTTTAACTTTTCTAACATACTATTAGTCTCCTTTTACATTTCATTTTATAACTGCACTTGCATATCGGCTAAGTGACTCTCATACAGAAAATATACAACAGCCCTATATTATATGTCAAGCTAGTATTCGTATTTTTAATAAGCGGCTCTAAAAAGCAATCCGTTCAAACTCTGGTACAGGCATCGGCTTTGCAAAATAAAATCCCTGTGCGATATCACAATTGGAATTCTTCAGAAAATCCACATGTGCCTTTGTCTCGACGCCTTCCGCGATCACCTGCAAATGCAGATCCTTCGCCATACCGATAGTGTGATTTACCACGATCTTGCCCTTCTCCGAAGCGATCTCACTGTCAAGGAATTCCTTATCGATCTTGATCGTATCAACCGAGATATTTCGTATGAGATTCAATGAGGAGAATCCGGAACCAAAATCGTCCACCTCCAGCTTAAATCCCAGCTTCTGCAAACGATCAAGCACACGGTTCAGCTCCTCCGGCTTGTCTAAGAACAGAGATTCTGTAATCTCCAGATTCAGCATATCCGGTGTAAGATCGTATTTGTGGATCAGCTCCATCAACGCCTTTTCTAGATCGTTGTGCTGGATATGATATCTTGATATATTCACGGATATCGGCACAACGGAACGTCCCTGATCCAGCCAGCGGCGGATATTCTTGCACGCCTCTTCCCACATATATTCATCCAGTTTCAAAATGAAACCATTCTTCTCAAACAACGGAATAAAATCATTCGGCGGAATCAAGCCCTTCTTCGGGTGCTGCCATCTGCAAAGCACTTCAGCGCCGCACAGAGAATTATCCTTCAGACGGTATTTTGGCTGCAGATACATCTGATATTGATGCTCGATCAGTGCCTTCTCCATATCCTGCTCGATCTGTCCGGCACGCAGCATCTCCTCGCGGTAATGTTCATCATAAAATGCACAGAACTTCATGATATTGCCCTTTACGGTACGCTCTGCCATCATCGCCCGATCGCACATCAGATTCACCGGTATGCTTCGATCGTCCACCAGATAAATACCGAACTTTGTTACAATATCATACTTAAATGGATTGTTGCTGATCTTCTTGCGCAGTTTCTCAATCTCTTTAATGATCTCGCCTTTTTTATCATAGCTCATATAAAAAACGAACATATCTGAATGCAATCTTGCGTAATTGTTCTGATTGCCGTATGTCTCCTGCAATACCCGCGCTACAAAACGAAGCACCTGATCGCCCTCCGCAATACCATGGATATCGTTAATATTCTTAAAACGCTCAATATCTAACAGGACAATCGCGTAATTCTTGTACAAATCCTGAATTGCAACCTGTGCCTGATCGTAAAACCGAATCCGGTTTGAAATGCCGGTCAGCTTGTCTACCTCGTCTGGTGTATGGTTCATCAGCTTGACCGCCTGCTCCATCATATTCTGCATGACTACCTGCTCGTTATCGCCGAGTGCCACCAATGTTGCAAGCACAGCATCCCTGCCGTCAAACCATGCAATATCATGATAACGCCACGTTACCACACCATCAAGCAGCTCCTCATAACGCTCCCGCACCAGCGGCGCCTGCGTCTTGATATGCTGCATCGGACAGTCCATACAAGGAGTTTCCTTCGTACAAAGCACTTCATGACAGATCATGCCGACACGATTTCCCATCAAATCAATCGCCTTGTCATTCTGGTACAGAATCTCAAAAGTAGATCGATCGATGACGATGCTTGCCTCGCAAACAGCATTCAAAATGGAATGAATGACCTGCTTCGTTTCCTGCATATTTAATTCATCGGTTATCATGCCGAAATTCATATATTCTCTTCCTTTAAATAGGTAAATGTTTATTCAATAATCACATAAATCTACTATAACAATGATGGAATTTTATGTCAATCGAAATCAGTCAAATACTTCCAATTTTCTATGTTTTTACTAGATTCTTTTCTTCGTTTTATATAATTTTTTCTATGAATTTTTTGCATACAAACTATGCATATTGGGGTAACATTTTGCAATCTATTTTACATCTTCATATTCTTGGCAATCTTTTCCAACATAGTTTATTTCCTAATTTACTGGTTGACAGAATGATGTTTTTTCTCTATACTGAATAATAAGAATTATTACTATTTATCATATAGTATGAAATACTATTCGTATACAGATAGTGTGCAGAGTGCATTATCTCATATATTGTTCAGAGTGTGTTAGCTCATATATTGTGCATACAGTGTATTAGTATATATAGTAACGGAGGTATCTATGGCAACAAGCAAATATAGTCATCAGCGAGAAGCAATTATAAACTTTCTGACAGGTAGAACCGATCACCCGACTGCGGATGTTGTCTACCAGTATTTGCGGAACGACCTCCCAACGATCAGTCTCGGTACGGTCTACCGGAACTTAAACCAGATGGCAGCGTCCGGCAGGATTCTGCGTCTGCATGTAGCCGGAAAAACCGATCACTACGACGCCTGCACCGACCCACATGCCCACCTTTTATGCACGAAATGTGGTGCCGTGCGTGATATCCATATGAATTTCGAGGATGATCTGATCGCACAGGCTTCGGAAATATCACCATGCCGTGTCGATGGCGTATCTGTGTTGTTTACTGGTTTATGTGAAGACTGCGCAGACTGTGTCGACGATGAACTGTGATTGGTAAGAATTGACTGAATCATGGCCATCTCCTCAATATCAGAGATGGCTAAACCTGTCGAACCGGGTAAATATAACAGAATCATAATAATTTCCCCAATATCAGAGATGACTAATTCTGCTGGACTGGGTAATTATAACCAAATCACAATAATCCCCCCAATATTTGACTTCTAATTTCGTTGTACTGGGGAAAATATATGGAATAATAAAAAAATCCCCAACCATTTACGCTTTCAAGTAGCTTCCGGTTGGGGAATTTTTTGTTATATGAAATTATTCCCCAATCAACCACTTTCTAGCCAGCTTCCAACTGGGGAATTTTTATTCTACTACATTTTTTACCCAACAGTCACTCAACAATCCATACTACTGCATCAGAATCATTGGGTTGATTGGCACGCCATTCTTCATCAGCTCGAAAAATACATGTGTACCTTCCTCGGTATAGTAACTGCTTGGAGGAGCAACCTCGCCGATATTCTGCGCAGTTGTAATTGTATCGCCCTCCGCGACAGTGACATTCATCAACTGTCCGTAGATTGCTTTGAATCCATTTCCCATGATTACGGTCACGGTCGTTCCGTGCTCTTTATCCTCGCTGACAGACTCGACAACACCCTCATAGGCTGCCAATACATTTTCGCCCTCATCTGCGGCGATCAGAATACCCGGATTGCAACGATAAGAACGAAGCGTTTTGAAATAGACAGTTGTGTCCATGCTGTATGGCAAGATGACCTTTCCATCCACTGGCCATACAAGCGCGCCGCCTTCGTTGTAGGCATTTGCAACAACCACACCATCTTCATTGACGATCACGCCATCACTGCTTGTCTCTGCTGTTTCCGAATTGCTGTCATCTGCCTGTGCAGCATCGTTTTTCGTATCGGTATTTTGTGAGCTTTCATTTGCGCTGTTTTCTGTATCCGCACTTTGTGCATCTTCATTTGCAGCAATTTCCTGTGCTGTCTGATTGTCCGCATCGGTATCGCCCGCAACTGCTTCATCGGAATTTGCCTCCGCGGTTTCCGGCATCTCCACCTTTGTCTCAGCAACCTGTTCCGTCGTCTCTGTTATCTCCGGCGCATTCAGATCCACCGTCTGCTTGTCTACTCCAAACTCGCTTTTGTAAGTATTGTAATTATAGATTACCATCAGACCAACGAACGCCAGAACGCCTGTGCCTATCGCAATATACAGTCCTTTTGTCCGCAAAAACTCTTTGAATCGGTCCATACTCTGCCTCCTTTTGATTTGCTAATACTAGTATGGACACATTATTTTCCTTTTATTCAATTATTTTCATATATACTTTTGGCTGCACAATTTTTCAAAATACCATCCACGGTTCTAATTATTTTCTTTTTGCTCGATTATTTTTCCCTTGGTGGCAATCACCGCACGCTCATAACGTGCCTTGACGGATTTGTAATTCTCCCTGCCCCATTTTGCAATATAATCTTCTTCCGTATAATATTGAAATTCCAGATCCGACGCCTGTATCACCGTTGCGTCCCCCATCGCATAATACACCTTCGTCCGCAGCGCGACCGCCTGCGCCTGCATATAGCTGTCATCCGCGCTCGCATCCACGATTCCCGGCATGATATGCGCTATATATTTCTCCACATCGACCAGCTCATTTCCAGCCTTCGTCTGCACCAGCACATCTCTCCCGGTTGAAATGTGTTCGAGCGAGGCAGTCCCATCGCCCTGTCTTCCATTGACACAGAACGTGACAAGGCATGGCACCACGATTGCGCAGACAACCGCCGCCAAAATATATGGAAATACTTTCATGTACAACAACCCTTTTCTTGCTTGTTTTATTATATGTACAAACGCGGAGTGGCATGCTGTATTTTTGTATGTGAACTCCCATTGCTTCCGGCTTGACATATTCCGTATAATGTCTATAATAATAACAGAGTGTTTGTCATCTATGGCTGCGCGAAGGGGCACACCACCACGGGTGTGGTTTTTTCGCGTAGCTTTTTTGATATTACTGGCATCTGCATTTTTTTGTGATGCGGATACAACCAATACTACATTTCATAAATCGGAGGTTTCTAATATGGAAAATAACAACGATGTTTTCATGCTTGGCGGACATGAGTTTCATTCCCGCTTTATCTTGGGTTCTGGAAAATACAATTCCCACCTGATTCGCGCAGCTGTCGAATATGCCGACGCTGAAATCGTCACGCTTGCCCTGCGCCGTGCCAATACCAAGCCAGAGGAGAACATTCTGGACTTTATCCCGAAGAACGTGACATTACTGCCAAACACATCCGGCGCAAGGAACGCTGAAGAAGCAATCCGTATCGCCCGCCTCGCCCGGAAAATGGCTGGCACTGATTTCGTCAAAGTCGAAATCATGCGCGATTCTAAATATCTGCTTCCTGACAATCAGGAGACGATCAAAGCGACCGAAGTTCTCGCGAACGAAGGCTTTGTCGTTATGCCTTACATGTACCCGGACTTAAATGTTGCCCGTGATCTGGCAAATGCAGGTGCCGCCTGTATCATGCCGCTCGCATCCCCAATCGGTTCCAACAAAGGGCTTGCAACGAAGGATTTTATTCAGATCCTGATTGATGAGATTGACCTTCCGATCATCGTCGATGCTGGTATCGGACGCCCTTCACAGGCTTGTGAAGCAATGGAAATGGGTGCCGCTGCCATTATGGCGAACACCGCGATTGCGACAGCAGGCGACATCCCGATGATGGCGAGCGCATTTAAAGATGCGATCATCGCCGGTCGTAAAGCTTATCTGGCTGGACCTGGGCGCGTGCTCGACAAGGGCGGTGCCGCTTCCGATCCTCTGACTGGATTTTTGCGATAGGAGGCAAATAACGAATGGAACAAGAATATACGATAGATAATTCCTACCTCTCCCCGGAAGCACAGAAGCGCAAGAAGGACTTGGAGGAAAACCCGGCATCCCGCACCAACCATATGGAATATATGGATGGCATGGAAGTGCTGGATTCAGATATCAAGGACAAGGTGCGTACAGCCATGCAGTCTTATGCTTACAACGCTTACACTGACGCGGATGTCCGCGCAGCCCTTGCAAATGCGAAGCAGGGACACTGTGGTATTGAGGATTTCAAAGCACTTTTATCCCCTGCTGCTCTTCCTCATTTGGAGGAAATGGCTGCCTTGGCACAGAAAGAGCGGTTGGCACATTTCGGCGACTGCGTGTACATTTTCACACCATTATACATTGCGAATTATTGTGAGAATTACTGTGTGTACTGCGGTTTCAACTGCTACAATCACATTCACAGAAAGAAGCTTACCGAAGCAGAAATGGAAGCAGAAATGAAGGTCATTGCAGATTCCGGCATCGAGGAAATCCTGATGCTGACCGGCGAAAGCCGTGCTGCAAGCGACGTGAAATACATCGGCGAAGCATGCAAGCTGGCTCGGAAATATTTCCGGAATATCGGTCTGGAAATCTACCCGGTTAACACAGACGAATACCACTATCTGCATGAGTGCGGTGCCGACTACATCACTGTCTTTCAGGAAACTTACAACCCAGACAAGTATGAGACGCTTCATCTGATGGGCCACAAGCGTGTATGGCCATACCGTTTTGACGCGCAGGAGCGCGCGCTTCGCGGCGGCATGCGTGGCGTTGGCTTCTCTGCTTTGCTCGGACTTGATGATTACCACACAGATGCGCTTGCGACAGCCCTGCACGTATATTATTTACAGCGGAAATACCCGCATGCAGAAATGTCCATTTCATGTCCGCGTCTGCGCCCAATCATCAACAACGACAAGATCAATCCAAAGGATGTCCACGAAAATGTCCTCTGCCAGATCTTATGTGCTTACCGGTTTTTCCTGCCATTTGCAGCAATCACCGTTTCTTCCCGTGAGGAAGCGCGTTTCCGTGACGGCATCATCCGTATCGCCGCAACGAAAATTTCCGCAGGTGTATCGACCGGTATCGGTGATCACAAAGAGAAGTACGAAGTGCACGATGAGGCAAAGACTGGTTCTGGACGGGTATGTGCGAATAGCAGTGCACAGACGGATGCTGGTGATGAACAGTTTGAGATTGCTGACAGCCGTAGCTTCGAAGAAATCTACGATGCCATCCGCGCGCAGGGCATGCAGCCGGTATTGAACGACTACTTGTACACAGAGGAATACCATAATTAAACGGTTGCTTTTCTAATTTAGGCACGCAGAATCATGGCTTAATTAGCTATCGGTTGGGGAATTTTTAGCTATTTAGATTTTTCACCCAATTTTCCTTAGTCTAATTGTCTACTTGTTGGGGAGTTTTCCTATAACTTGAATTTCTCCCCAACTTGCTATAGTCTAATTACCTATTTGTTGGGGGAATTTTGCACTTTTCATTTTTTTACCCAACTTGCCCTAGCTTAATCGCCTACTTGTTGGGGGAATTTTGCATTTTTCAATTTTTCACCCAACTTGCTATAGCCTAATCGCCTACTTGTTGGGGGAATTTTGCACTTTTCATTTTTTTACCCAATTTGCTATGGCTTAATTGTCTACTTGTTGGGGGAATTTTGTGCTATTCAATTTTTCACCCAATTTACCATGATCGAATCGCCTTTTTATTGGGGAGTTTTCCTACAGTCCGGATTTTTACCCAACCTACGCCATGGCGGACATATCAAGACTATAGAATATTTACAATTATCAAAAGATATTCTCGAAAGGAGCGCAGAATATAATGTCACAAATACGAATCGCAGTCACAAATCGAGCTAAATGCTATGAATTATACAAACAGGCAGGCTTAGCAAATGCAGAGGACACACCTCTCAACTGCTTATCCCGCCAGATTCGTGCGCTTCTAACCAATAATTCTTATGGTAAGATTTTGATCCGCGAGAAAGATTTAAGTGAAGAGGAATACCATGCATTTATAGCAGACATTTTCTGCACACAGCGTTCCAATCTCTCAGCAACTAACTTGACCTCCAATAATTGTGTAACCCCAAAGAATCCACTCACCATTAACTCAATGCCAGATAATTCTATCCCTACAAAATCTATATGCCCCAATGGATTCAACATAATGTCTTCCCGCATCATTGTGCACAATTTTCCTGCGGTTGCGGAAGAATTCGGTACAGATCTGCATCTGCCATTTTCCATGTTTACAAATTTACTTGGTCACTCAGGCAATTCAGCACAAAATAAATTTCAGAATTTCCGCGAAAAGCACCCACACATTCAGAGGATTGGGACCTCTATCCACAGTGTCGAGGACGCTATCTTCGCAGAATCGCATGGTGCGGACTACATCACCGCCGGACATATTTTTACAACAGACTGCAAAAAAGGACTTCCGGGAAGAGGCATTGACTGGCTGAAGTCAATCTGCCATGCCGTTTCTATTCCAGTGTACGCCATCGGCGGAATTTCAGATGCCAATGTTTCCATGTTATCTGATTGTAATATCGCTGGATATTGCATGATGTCGGCGTCCATGCATCCAACCCTCTCCAAATAACTGAGAGTCCCATATAAGGTAATCAAACTTATTACCAAAGACTTACCTAATTTGACTAATCTAATTAAATTCTTGCAATTTGGAGCATTTTCCTTTTGGGCTTACTTTTCTTCAACTCTGTCATATGTTTTTGGGATTTTCTTTGTTGCAACCCAATCACATATTTTTTGATTTCTCTTTGTTGCATCTCCACCACACGTTCTTCGTTTAGTGCAAATCTTATATTTTCTCTATTTTTCCCCAGCATATTCTCACTTGAATTTGTGCAAATCTCCTAAACTTACATTTTCTACTCAAAAAGTCCTTTACAGGTCAACATAATTCATGCTATTGTCTATGCATGGTTAATTCATTTAATTTCTAAAGTGAATCCATCTATATGTTCTTATTTTTACCCATTATTTTTTACATAATGAACATTATAACAAAACAGGCATAATTGCATCAAACTATGTCATGTTATAACACTTTTTCTGAGCTGGAATCGACTTCTCCAGATCACATTTTCTTCTTTCTGACTAGGAACATTTTCTATCAGTTTCCTGTCGTGTTCCTAGTCATTTTTCAAAAACTATAATCATTTTATTTAACAATGGAGGTTTTTATGGACGTACAAAAAATGCAAAAGGAACTCGAACATTTATTATCTGAAGTACACTGGCTACAACAAAAACTCAAGAATCTACCAGAAGAAAACATATCTTGCGAACGCGACAAGCAATACATTCGATGGTATTTAATATCTGAAGGGAAGCGAAACTATCTGCCACGTTCACAAGAGAAATTAGCCAATAAATTAATGCAGAAAAAATACTATCTCACCCGTCTAAAAGATGATTTGGATGAAATCGCATTCCTAAAAAAATGTCTAAAAACAGCACCACCCACTCGAAGAATTGACAAACTGCTATCTCCGGATTCTTCCTATCACGATCTTCTACTTTCAGCAGTTTTCAATGACGAAGTTTCATGGTCAACAACCGACTATCAAAGATCCAATAACTATCCAGAAAAATTAATTCATAATACTTATGCGGGGATTCTGGTCCGTTCCAAATCAGAAGTTCTCATTGCCAATACCCTATTTTCAAAGCATATTCCTTTTCGCTATGAAGCATGTTTGCAGCTTGGTTCGCACACGGTCTATCCAGACTTCACGATCCAGCATCCTATCACAAAGAAAATATATTATTGGGAGCATTTGGGGATGATGAGTGAGGAAGATTATCTCGACAATGCCTTAACGAAAATCCGACGCTATTGCAGGAACAATATCTATCCTGATGGCAATTTGATTCTTACTTATGAATCTCGCCAGACGCCACTTGACTCTGAACTTGTCCTACAT
>CAVKUW010000115.1:16052-93053 GCA_963659815.1 Butyricicoccaceae bacterium | reverse complement strand
CTACCCAACCTGCTTGCTTCTCTTTACCTTCCGGTTGGGGATTTTCTCCCGCTCTATCATTTTCTACCCAACCTGCTTGCTTCCCTGTAGCTTCCGGTTGGGGATTTTCTCCCATTCTACCATTTTCTACCCAACCTGCTTGCTTCTTCTCAACTTTCAGTTGGGGAATTCCCTCCATTCTGCTATTTTCTACCAAATCAGCTTGCTTTACACAAAAAAGGCTGCCACCAAACAGTGACAGCCTTCTTCCATATAGCCGGCATGTGCATGCACAGCCGCTCATACCCATCACCACGCGTCAACGTGATGACCTACACACGCATCCACGTGCTTCTATTCCTATCTATGAAATTACAATGTAACTTCTACTTTCTCAAGCTTCCAGATATCCTGTGCATACTCTTCGATTGTTCTATCAGAAGAGAACTTACCAGCACAAGCTGTGTTGAGCATAACCATCTTAGCCCAGTTAGCCTTATCTTTGTATGCCTTGTTTACACGCTTCTGTGCATCTGCATAAGAATCGAAATCCTTCAATGTGAAATATACGTCTTTCATTACAAGAGAATCATACAGGTCACGGAAGAGTTCCTTATCGCCATTTGAGTAAGTACCATCTACCAACCGGTCAAGAACCTTCTTAACCTTTGGATTTGAGTTGTAGATGTCCATTGGATAGTAACCGCCATCCTTCTCGTACTTCATAACTTCCTCAGCTGAAAGTCCGAAGATGAATGCGTTCTCCTTACCAACTTCCTCTACGATCTCTACGTTTGCACCATCCATCGTGCCAAGTGTAACAGCACCGTTCAACATGAACTTCATGTTACCTGTACCAGAAGCCTCACGGGAAGCTGTTGAGATCTGCTCAGATACATCTGCTGCTGCGAAGATGATCTCTGCGTTTGATACACGGTAGTTCTCGATGAATACAACCTTGATCTTACCCTTGATTGACTTATCGTTGTTGATAACATCTGCTACAGAGTTGATCAGCTTGATTGTAAGCTTTGCTGTCTTGTATCCGGCGGCTGCCTTTGCACCGAAGATAAATGTTGTTGGCTCGAAATCCATATCCGGATTTGCCTTCAACTCATTGTACAGATGCATAACATGAAGAATGTTAAGCTGCTGCCTCTTGTACTCATGAAGTCTCTTAACCTGAACATCGAAGATAGAGTTAGGATCTACATCGATACCATTGTGCTCCTTGATGTACTCAGCCAGACGAACCTTGTTCTTGTACTTGATGTCCATGAACTCCTTCTGAGCCTTCTTATCTGTTGCGTATTTCTTCAGACCCTCAAGTACCGGAAGATCTGTGATCCAGCCGTCGCCGACCTTCTTTGTAGCCCAGTCAGCAAGCAATGGGTTTGCATGAAGAAGGAATCTTCTCTGTGTAATACCGTTTGTCTTGTTGTTGAACTGCTCTGGACGCATCTCGTAGAAATCACGAAGCTCACGCTTCTTCAGGATCTCTGTATGAAGCTGTGCAACACCATTTACAGAGTAAGATCCAGCGATAGCAAGGTGTGCCATCTTAACCTGACCATCATAGAGGATAGCCATGCTGCGAACCTTATCCTGGTTACCCGGATACATATCTTCGATCTTAAGAACGAATCTACGGTTGATCTCATCAACGATCTGATATACTCTAGGAAGAAGCTTCTGGAAAAGGTCGATTGGCCACTTCTCAAGTGCCTCAGCCATGATTGTATGGTTTGTATATGCGCATGTTCTGCATGTGATATCCCAAGCATCATCCCACTCAAGATTCTCCTCATCAACAAGGATTCTCATAAGCTCTGCAACTGTTACAGTCGGATGTGTATCATTCAGCTGGAATGTAACCTTGTTTGGAAGGTCATGGATATCTGCGTTGTTCTCCTTGAACTTCAGGATTGCTCTCTGTACAGAAGCAGATACGAAGAAGTACTGCTGCTTCAGACGAAGCTCCTTACCTGAATAATGGTTATCGTTTGGATAAAGTACCTCAACGATGTTACGAGCAAGGTTTGCCTGCTCAACTGCGTTCTGATACTCACCCTTATCAAATGAATTAAGGTTGAACTCCTGTACCGGCTCTGCATCCCAGATACGAAGTGTATTTACAACATTGTTGCCATATCCAATGATTGGAAGATCATATGGAATCGCACGAACAGCCTGATAATCCTTGTGTACAAAGTAATTCTTTCCCTCTCTGCATTCTGTTGCTACATAGCCACCGAACTTAACCTCTACTTCATACTCTGGACGCTTTACCTCAAATGGGTTGCCGTTCTTCAACCAGTTATCTGGCTTCTCGATCTGGTAACCATTCTCGATTGCCTGCTTGAACATACCGTAACGATAACGGATACCACAGCCATATGCCGGGTAGTTCAATGTAGCAAGGGAATCAAGGAAACATGCAGCCAGTCTACCAAGACCACCATTACCAAGTGCTGCATCCGGCTCCTGATCCTCGATCACGTTCAGGTCAAAACCAAGCTCTGCCAATGCTTCCTTCACCTGCTCATAGCATGTGAGGTTGATCATATTATTACCAAGTGCACGGCCCATAAGGAACTCCATAGACAGGTAGTAAACAGTCTTTGCATTCTTCTCCTCGTATGCCTTCTGCGTAGCGATCCAGCGATCAATGATATGATCCTTCACTGCGTAGGACACTGCCTGAAATACCTGTTCCTGTGTTGCTTCATCGATTGTCTTACGAAAAAGGTTTTTGACATTATTAATGACGTCCTTCTTGAAGCTTTCCTTATCGAAATCAGCCATCTTCTTCATAGAATTAATCCTCCTTGTTTATGTGTATAAACCTTTTATTAGATTTATTTACAATTACCCGCTTAATAGTTTATCAAAGATTGTCTAATGATACAATGTTTAATTTGTATTTTGTCTATTATAACAACGAATAGGACAATTTGCCCAATTCCTTAAGCAAATTGTCCTATTTTTCAGTTGAACATTTGTTCTGAGTTATTTACTTACTTCCACGCCGATCGTAACCTTCTCGCCGTTGATGTTCCACTCTTTTGAGTTGTCGCAGGTTGCATCCATCACAAATGCATCTCCAAGTACGACGCGTTTGATCTCATCTGCGTTCTTCTCCATAACGTCTGCGATCTTCGCATTGCCGGTTACATAGACCTTGATGCGGTCTGTTACCTGGAAGTCAGAATCCTTACGCATTGTCTGGATCTTGGAGATCACCTCTCGCACATAGCCTTCCTCGATCAGCTCCGGTGTCAGGGTTGTGTCGATAACAACGGTTACATAGTTATCGCCCTCTGTCACATAGCCATCCATCTTCGCTACATCGATCAGCAGATCTTCCTCTGCCAGTGCGATCTCCGTATCATCTGCTGTGAACTTGATCACACTGTTTGCCTTAAGCTCGCTCATCGCTGCGTTGCCATCTACATTTGCAAGGTATTCCTTGATTGCATTCAGATGCTTGCCATACTTTGGTCCGACTGTACGAAGCTGTGGCTTGAATGAATATGCAGTAAATGCAGACAGATTTTCCTTGAACTCTACGTTCTTCACATTCAGCTCGTCGCGCAGAATATCTACGAAATAATCATCCAGTGTCTTGGCAGCCTTGATATACATATTTGCAATCGGCTGACGGGACTTGATGTTCGCAGTATTTCTTGCGGCACGTCCAAATACAACGACCTTCAGTACTTCGTCCATGCTTGCTTCAAGCTCTGGATCGATCATGGACTCGTTTACCTCTGGGAAGTCACACAGGTGGATAGATTCCGGTGCATTCTTATCTACCGTGCGAACTAAATTCTGGTAGATATCCTCTGTCAGGAACGGAATCATCGGTGCTGCGGTCTTGCAGAGTGTCACAAGAGCCGTATAAAGTGTCATGTATGCATTGATCTTATCCTGTGGCATATCCTTTGCCCAGTAACGCTCACGACAACGTCTGACATACCAGTTACTCATATCATCGACAAACTCAGCGAGTGCCTTGGTTGCCTCTGGAATACGATAATTGCCAAGGTTATCATCTACGGACTTCACCATAGAATTGAGCTTTGACAGCAGCCATTTATCCATCACAGAAAGCTTGTCATATTCCAATGTATATTTAGTTGGATCAAACTCATCAATATTTGCATACAGTACATAGAATGCGTAAGTGTTCCAGAGCGTACCCATGAACTTTCTCTGACCTTCGACCACTGCATCCTCATGGAAGCGGTTTGGAAGCCAAGGTGCGGAGTTGCTGTAGAAGTACCAGCGGATCGCATCTGCGCCGTATTTGTTCAGGGCATCCATCGGATCAACCGCGTTACCCTTAGACTTACTCATCTTCTGTCCGTCCTTATCCTGTACGTGACCTAGCACGATAACGTTCTTGTAAGGTGCCTTGTCAAACAGCAATGTGGAAATCGCCATCAGAGAATAGAACCATCCTCTTGTCTGGTCAACTGCCTCACTGATGAAATCAGCCGGGAAGTTGTCCTCGAAGATATCCTGATTCTCAAACGGATAATGCCACTGTGCAAATGGCATCGCACCAGAGTCGAACCAGCAGTCGATAACCTCTGGCACACGCTTCATCTCGCCGCCACAATCCGGACATGTGATTGTTACCGCATCAATGTATGGACGGTGAAGCTCGATATCATCCGGGCAGTTCTTGCTCATAGACTTCAGTTCCTCGATCGAACCGATCGCGTGACGCTTGCCACATGAGCACTCCCAGATATTCAGTGGAGTTCCCCAGTAACGGTTACGTGACAGTCCCCAATCCTGAACATTTTCCAGCCATGCGCCGAAACGTCCCTTACCGATACCTTCCGGAATCCAGTTTACAGTGTTATTATTCTTCACCAGTCTGTCCTTGACTGCAGACATCTTGATGAACCATGTATCTCTCGCATAGTAAATAAGCGGTGTGTCACATCTCCAGCAGTGTGGATACTCATGCTCGAACTTCGGAGCATCAAACAGAAGTCCTGCCTTCTCCAGATCAACCAATACCGGCTTATCTGCGTCCTTTACGAACAGACCTGCATAAGGTGTTTCCTTTGTCATCTCACCCTTGCCATCGACAAACTGTACGAATGGAAGGTCATATTTTCTTCCGACATTTGCATCGTCCTCACCAAATGCTGGTGCGATATGAACGATACCAGTACCATCGGACATAGTTACATAAGAATCACATACGATGTAATGTCCCTTCTGTGGAAGCTTTGCAACATACTCCTTTGTGCACTCGAAGAGTGGCTCGTATTCCTTGCCCTCAAGCTCGGTACCCTTGTATGTCTCAAGCACTTCGTATGCCGGCTTGCCATCCTCTGCAAGCTTGCCAAGGATCGTGTCAAGCAGTGCCTCTGCCATGTAATACGTATAGCCATCGGCTGCCTTTACCTTGCAGTAGTTCTCATCCGGGTTCACACAGAGTGCCACGTTACTTGGAAGTGTCCAAGGTGTTGTTGTCCATGCAAGGAAATATGCATCCTCGCCGATCACCTTGAAACGTACGACTGCGGAACGCTCTTTGACTGTCTTATAGCCCTGTGCAACCTCGTGTGAAGAAAGCGGGGTTCCACAACGTGGACAATAAGGTACGATCTTGAATCCCTTGTACAGAAGTCCGTCATCCCAGATCTTCTTCAAAGCCCACCATTCAGACTCGATAAATGTATTGTGATATGTGACATATGGATCATCCATATCTGCCCAGAATCCTACCTTGCCGGAGAACTCTTCCCACATGCCTTTGTATTTCCATACAGACTCTTTACATTTGCGGATAAATGGATCCAGACCATACGCCTCGATCTGCTCCTTGCCGTCAATGCCAAGCTCCTTCTCGATCTCCAGCTCAACCGGAAGACCGTGTGTATCCCATCCAGCCTTACGAATGATCTTATGTCCCTTCATTGTCTGATAACGTGGAATCATATCCTTGATAACACGTGTCAGCACATGGCCGATATGCGGCTTGCCATTTGCAGTTGGAGGACCGTCATAAAATGTATATGTCGGCAAATCCTTTTTCTCTTCGATACTCTTCTCGAAGATCTTGTTCTCTTTCCAGAACTCAAGTACTTTTTCTTCCCGGCTGGTGAAGTCCAGCTTTGTAGAAACCTTTTCGTACATACTTCTATATTTCCTTTCTTATTATGTTTGATTTTCATGCATATCTGATTCTGTCATAAAAATAGATTTGTGTCTGATGTACAGACCCATCCAAGTTTTCAGTATAACCCATAACCCAAGGAAATGTCAATAAACGCCCTGCACCGAAATATCTGCCACCAGAAAGTCTCAGAGAAATTTGTATATGCAAAACCGCACCACTTACATGATGCGGTTTTGTACGCTCTGCGGATAAACATCCACAGGCTGCTATTTAGACATTTTGTTGTTCTGCTCCTTGTTGGTGTGAACTGAACCAGGCTTCTACCACTTCCTTAAGTCTGTTCTTTCTCGACCATTGAATCTTACTCTTTATTGCATTTTTACCCAAAATTTCATAGGTATCCTTATATGCCTCTTTCAGCATATTGAGCGCTTGTTCTTTACTATTTAACCGAATCAGGGTACGTGTTTCATCCATGATGTAGACTCCCTCCGGCAGTTCACTGAGTCCTGAACCACGATATACCTCACCAGTTTCTGCATTTGTATAACCTGCCCGATGCATTTTTTTCTGGGTATCATCTACATCCTTAAGCCCTTGGGTATGATCATGCATTGTCAGAATGAGTCTCTTTGTTCCCTTCACAGTCTGAGGCGCAAAGCACACAGGATGATTTGAAAGCAGAGAATAAAATACCGTTGTCTCCGCATTATCTCCTAATGGTGCCATCTTACGTTTTTCCAGTTCTTTCAGCTTCTTACTGTCCTTCTCGTTCAGATTTAATTCTTTTTTAACATTATAGTCGTCACCTGTACCGGGAACCGGATCGTACTGGATTGTATCAAATTTTACGTATTCCAACATATCCGGATAATTCTCCTTAAGCCAGTATTTAATCATCATGGCTCCGTGCGAGAGTGCCACTGCTCCTCGACTATGACCTTTCATAATAATATGGGCAGGATGAATACGTGCTCTCAGTTTATCTGCGTCCTCTTTTCTTCCGCCCTCTTCCAATTTCTTAGCCATTTCATTTAAAGCTCTCCATTCTATCAGCTTCGGCTCCAGATATTCCTTTCCCATGAGCAGCATATTTTTTCTAAGACTCTCGATGCTGTACTTACCGGCATTCACTACACCTCCGCCAGCCAGTGGACCCGCCATGGTGATACGGCGCTTCTCTACTTCCATTCCATCTTTTCGAACAGTAGTTTTGGATTTTACATAGATATAGTCCTTATCTTTCAGCTTCTCACCGTATTTTTCTGCAAATCCGCCTTCTCCGGAACGGAATTCCGGATGCATGCTACGAAACTCATTGATCTCGTTAATCCGTTTCATACTTCTTACACCCGGGATCCATGACAGCCATCTGGTCTTATTGTACCAGCGTGGTTTAACATCATCCTTTGCAATCATATGCTCTATCCCGACTTTGTGTGTTTTTCCATCCTCCGTTACTTCAATGAAATCCTTTTTGTCAATACTGATTCCTTCCTGCGGCTGCGGAAACTGTTTAAAGCCGGAGCCTGCCATATCGAATTCCAGTACATTCGTTCCGTCATTATACAGCTCGGTTCCTTTGGAATGATGAAGCTTCACAATCGCCGGTCTCAGTCCTGTCTCTATTTTCAGTTTTTCCTGCAGTGTACCCGGCATCAGTTTCAGAACTATCTCCCGAATTCCTCTCAGATTGAATATTCTATCTACATTCTTTACCTTATTATTATGACGATACATACCTTTCGGAATCTGTTCTTCCTGTTCTGCCTGCTGGTTTTCTTCCATTTCATTCCTGTCTTGATTCCGTTCTTCCCTGCGTCTTCGCTCTTCTGCATCCATCTGCTCCTTCAGCTTCACAAGAAACGTCTGCTGAGCCTCAATACACTCCTGTCTATCCTGCTCCTCCTTCTGCATATTTATTATCTGCTGTTTATCTATCTGTTCAAAATCATCCCACGGCATTGGCATCTTCCTCCTCTTCTGTTTCTGCTATATAAACACCTCTTCTCACGAGCTCTGGCTCTGCATCCGGGAAAATCCCATCGATCAGTGCGGCACCTCCTGCTGTCTGACAGCACACCAGAATCTCTACATCATCTCCATACTTTCCTTCTGTCTTGTCTAATGCATAGAGCAATAGCTGATAAAGCTGTGCACTACAGTTAGGTGTAAATCCCAACAACAGTTCCGGTATCAGTATGGTCCCCTTGTAGCTGCGTGCTACGAAAATAGCCTGTATCCGTCCACCACTGTGGTATACACAGCTGAGTTCTCTGTCATAGAAATGCGGATTCTCCACAAATTCGAGATGCATCGGTTCTTTCTCCAGCTCTTTTTTGAGCTGCTTCCATTCCTGCGAATTCAAATCTGCCATGGAGACCACTTTTCCGACCGGTTTCTTTCCTTCAAAGTGCTTGTTCCTCCGAACCTCTCCCAGCGTAGTACGAAACTCATACTTATCTACCAGCGCAAACTCCAATCCCCAATCCTCCAGAAATGCACACAATCCATTGTATTCGGCAGGAAACGGAACATCACAGATCAGCGGATAAATTCTCGCACCGTTCAGGATTCGATACAGCTCTTCCATCAGTGCATTACCATATCCCTGTCCCCGGTATGCTTCTTCCACATACAACCAGTTCAGCACTGCCGCAATATCAACATCGACTCCATTTGTTCCTTCCAGTACATCAAAGAGCAATATTCCGACAGCTGTAAGCTCACCATCCTTCTCTTCGACTGCTCCCAGACAATAGTGTCCCGGTTCATCCAATGGATACAGCTGTTCCGGTGTTACCATATGCTCATAGGCTTCTGCTGTCGTATCTGTAATCTGAATAATCATATTCTCCGTTCCTTTCTCTTAAAATGCAGACATGTAGTATACTGTCTCTTCCTTCAGTTGCGTTCATTATAACATATCTTTAGATAAAATTCACTTAAGCTTTATTAAGTTTTTTAAATATTTATAATTATTTGTGACCCTTCGACAGGCTCACGTTATTTATCAAAAACCAATGACATCCGTTCACTATTCTGATATAATATGAAGCGTGACGATACATGTTTTAAGTGTTTCATGACACGGAAGGAGTTTCATATGATTAATTTTAAGGTTGGAATTATAGGTGCCGGAAAAATTGCCGGAGTTATCGCAGATACACTCAGAGAGCTGGATGCATTTGAGGCATACGCCATTGCATCCCGCGACATAGAAAAAGCAGAAGCATTTGCCAAAGAACACGACGTAGCAAAATATTATGGCTCTTATGAAGAGCTGACAGCAGATCCGGAGGTTGAACTCATCTACATTGCAACACCTCATTCCCATCATGCAGAGCATGCCAGACTTTGTCTGAATGCGGGAAAACCGATTCTTGTGGAGAAAGCATTTTCTTATAATGCAGCCACAGCCGAAGAGGTTATGAAGCTTGCCAAAGAAAAAAATCTTTTCTGCGGCGAGGCAATGTGGATTCGTTTCATGCCGATGTATCGTCTGCTGGCCGAATATATCCAGAAGGGTGCCATCGGCCGTGTAAATAACATTACTTGTTCCCTTGGCTACTCTCTTCTCAAGAAAGAACGCCTGACCAAGCCGGAGCTTGCCGGCGGCGCACTGCTTGACCTTGGTGTCTATCCCCTGAATCTTGTTTCAATGATCTATGGTTCGGAAGCACCAATGATCGGTTCCACTTGTGCAAAGCTAGATACCGGTGTCGATGCACAGGAGGCTCTGCAGATTACTTACAAGGGTGGCAAATGTGCAAACGCATTTATTACAATGATGTACCAGCCGGATAATAACGCCAGAATCTACGGTGATCGAGGATATATTGAAATTGAAAACATCAATTGTCCGGAAACTTTCCGCATCTACAATGCGGATCACAAGCTTGTACTCGAGACAAAGAAACCGGGCAAGCAGACGACCGGATATGAGTTTGAGTTTATCGCAGCCAGAGATGCCATCATTGTTGGGCAGACTGAATGTCCGGAGATGCCTCATTCTGAGACACTTCGTATCATGCAGATCTGTGATTCTCTGAGAAATACATGGCAGATCAAATACCCAATGGAGTAGTTATATTAATATGCCATCCTGCCTATCGGCTTGATGAATCACAAGGCACCAGACAACGATTTTTTTCATATGTCTGGTGCTTTGTGTTCCGTATACTTCCCGTATGATCCTTAATCCGAGGTAAGCTACCACTCTCGCTTGCGCAGCCACACCTTCTGAATTGCCGGAAACTGCTCATGCAAAGCCTTGACATATGTTGACCCAATTGCCAGCTGTTCTGAATTCCGCATTGTGATTACTCGATTTGTATAATCAATACTTTGTATATAATTTGCATTTATAATCCCACTTCGCGAGCATTGCCGAAAATACCACGCATCTGCAGCCTCCAGGAATTGCTGCAGCGTAATATAATGTACCTCATATTTAACACCATTGTTTAAGCTCAACTCAACTCCCCGATTTAATGTCTGCACATGACTAATCTCTACACATTTTACCGGATATAGCACATTCTGATTTTGGATATACAGCATACGTGCCTCCATCTTATCCTGCTGTAGCCGCGGACAGGCTCGTGCGCGTCTGTGCCGTGGCTCCTGTAACGCCAGTCCGAGTGTGTCACACAGCCGGTGTTCAATCGCCAGCGAGTCTATGATAGCATAACAGCTCAGCTCCTGGTTGCAATAGCTGCTTGGATCCTCCACATCCGATATCAGTATTATCGGCGTTTCTTCATATCGTTTTAGTCTTCGTGCAGATTCCATAAACCGATATGCATCTGCCATATTCCGGTGAAGCTGCACCTCTGATGGTCCACACACCAGAACATCTACCTGATGCTCAACGATAATCCGATAGGCTGTACTATAATTTCTTACTATTTTTACGGAATATTCCATCGATAGCCGGTTCATGATCAGCCGACTTCTGTCCAGTATCTGTTTGTCCCCCAAAACAAACAAAACTATCTTTCTCTCCTTCAATATAGTCTCCCCTTGTAAATAAAAGCAGAAAAAACCTCCTCCTGTCTTTCTGCTTTTTCTCTTCTAGTTACAATATTTTTCTATCAGCGTCAGTGCCTCGTCCATCTTCTCTACCGGAATCTGCCCCGGAGCAGAAGCCTCTGCAAAGCTTGCAAATGTAATCGCGCTTCCAAATACCTGTCCGCTGATCCGGCTGATTGCCCCCATCTTCCCCATAGACATGGTGACAACCGGAATCTCTGCATATGCCTCCTGCATCATCGCGGTTGCTGCGAGCAGATTTACCACATGCATTTTATTTTCCGGCATGACTGCAAGCTTTGCAACATCTGCCCCCAGATCCTGCATACTGCGCAACCGGTTCACGATCGTCGTTGCATCCGGTGTGGTCTGGAAATCATGGTTCGACATGATAATCTTTACCCCTTTTTCCTTTGCGATCCCGATCAGTTCCTCTGCCTGCTCTGCCCCGGAGAACAACTCGATATCCACCATATCTGCCGTTGCTTTTTCAATCACATGCCTGTTAATCTCGTAGATCGTCGGCGTGGTAAAGGCAAGCTTCTCGCCACCCTCCGCCTCACTCCGGATTGTGAACAGCAACACTTTCTCCTGCAGAATCTCTGCTACCTTTGCAAGTAGCCTGTCCAATTGTTCATAGTCCGGGAAAATATCCAGATAATCGCCACGAAGCTCCACCATATCAATGGCAGAGCTTCTCTGTGACTGTTTTATCTGATTCGCCTGCGCTATGATTTCATCCGCTGTCCGTCCGACCAGCGGTACACAAATCTTCGGTCGATCAAACCCGATGATGCATTGCTTTATCTTACAATAACGAATCATAGTTTTTCCTCTATTTTATTAGTTCATCTTCTCATAGTACTGGGATGACAATGCCTGCAATACCTCTTCGATTGTGAAGGAATCGTAATCCTTGTAAATGCTTGCCTGTATATAAATATAGACACCATCTTCTACTTCAACCACAGCGGTAACATCTGTTATATCCATAGAGAATGCTCTATATGTCTGTACATTATACAAAACGTCTTTTCCATCCACAGTTGCCGTCTGGTTCAACTGTGTATCCTGAACCTCATAACTGTCAATGGAAGATATATCCAAATATGCCTCTTCTAATGCACCATCCAAAGAAGGAGCTGTCTCAATTCCATACTGAATGGTTGACACATTGTTCGATGCAAAATTCACATAATAGTCTTCAGGACTTGCAAAGCTAAATGTAAAACCATCAATACAGCCCTTAACCTTATATTTATACGCATCATCAAAAGTCTGTAAATATGCATTTTCCAGAGTCATATCATCCAGACCATTCCCATACCCTGCGTCTCCATCGGTTGCCACCGGCTCTTCTATATCCTCTTCCACCTGATCAAGCAGATCCGAATTCGTTCCAAACAGATCATTAATCATATTGATCAGATTCACAAACTGAGCATTGTCTGCCAGCCGCTCAACCCATGCTTCCATAAGCTTCTGACTTTCTTCGCCCAATGTCTGCAGATCATCCTCTGTAGCAGTAGCAATATCATACACCTTTTTGCTTGTATCCAGCTGCTGCAAAGAAATGTTCGATGTATCAATCGTTGTGTTAATGCTTCCGTTACAAAGTGTCTGGTTGGCTACCTTGAACTCGAACGAATCGATTGCCATTGTATAGGCAGCTCCCTTATTGATGTCTTTGTAAGCACCCTTATAATTAAATACATATGTATCTGCGCCTATGATATTTGCATTAATGGTATTCTCAAATGTATTGTCCGCTCTGTTAAATGTTTTCTTCCAGTCAACTGACAGGTACGAGGAAGCAGAAAGCTTCACGGTTGTGGTAACCGTATCTCCTGATTTTACAACATCCTTTGTGAAATCGAGTCCGATTTCCGTATCTCCGGCAAATACAGTCACACTTCCATATGTATTCCCACTGATATCGTGTGTCTCAAATTTCACACCGGCAGAAGTTCCGGACAAATCAAAGCTTAAGTTCCCGGACAAATCATCTTTACCCGCATCAAGCCAGAAATCATATTCAAGCTTTACAAGATTCATAATATTGATCTTATCCTTGCATGTAATCTTAACCGCTCTCTTGCCCTTAACATAAACCTTGACACGCAGATCATCCTTAATCAGACTTGGTATCATAGTCTTTACCTGCTCCATGTAATACTCATAATCATCTGCGCTCATGCCCATCTGATCAAGAGTATCCTCTGAGCTCGTTATCATTTCACTCATACCGTCAATCACTGATACACACGCATCCTGCAGATCTTCCTTTGACCATGTCACATAATACTCCTGGGCTGTTACCGTCTCATCGTTGACGGTAATCCTGGCTCTTCCCTGTTTTTTAAATTCTGCAGTATCCCAGATTGTCTCTAGTGCATCCACATACCCACCGGTGAGTGCCGCTCCTCCCTCTGTGCCGGTCGCAAACATATTTGTGCTATATCCTGTAAGCGCAGACGCATCCAGACCAAGAGACTGTCCTGCTGGAGAATTAACAATTGCTCCTATCGGATCATCGACCGGAAATGACAGATATCCGGCAATCAGTTCCGGAATACCGATGCTTACAGTATCTTTATCCTGAAATACCTGATAAGAAACGCAATCCTCGCCGCCAATCGTAATTGCACCCTCTGCGGAAAGCTTGTTCTCCTTCCGGTCAACGGCATCCTTCTGGTTCCATCCAATCAGACACGCATCATCATTTCCTGCATTTACAGAAATATCAAACGAGGTATTTCCCCCTTTTTCCTGATATGCATCTGCCAGAGCATCCCTGCCGAGTATATCATCTATCTCATTCTGGCTATATGAGGAAAATGTTTCTTCGATTGCACCCAGTACAACCTCTTTATCTGATTTAAAGAGACCCGGAAGAAAGATAACTCCGCATACAACAAGTGCCACGATAGCTGCCCCACCACCAATGAGTGCTGCAAGCTTCCCCCTTGTCATCGGCTTTTTCAGCTTCTTTGTTTTCCCTCCGCCTGCCTGTGGCTGTACCGGCTGTTGTCCGTATATACCTGTCATATCCGGCTGTACCGATTTCTGTCCATTATTGTTATCCATAAATTCCTCCCCTTATGCTGTTTTATCCAAAAAAGCACTGACTACCGCCAACATAATTCCCACTATCAACGCAACTGCTCCAATACCAATAATCGAGAAGAAATGGGAGGAACAGATCATAAGCCAGATCAGGCATACAAGTGAAACACCTGCACATACGAGCTTTGGCAACTTCATGTTTACAACACTGAATATCAACAGTGCAATTCCCGACAATAAAATCAGCCACGGTGTAATCATCAAGGCGGCCTTCCCCTTTAAAAGGAGGTGCATCGTTCCGAACACTTCATTCGCACTACTCTTCTTAATGGTTGTTCCAAGCTCATCCTGCAATTCCCTCAATGCACTACTCTCTACAGCATCAAGCATGTCAGCAAGAGAGCTTGTAGAAATATTAGCACCATAGCTATAGCCAAATAAAAGACTCCCCATCTGACTGGATGCTTCATCTACTCCACGATCAATCGTATTGCTGAGCTTCGACAGCTCATACAGGGTTAAACCATCCGCAGCTTTTACCTTCATGCTGATTCCATCCTCTGAAATCCTTTCATTCACATGAATGGATGCAAAGTTCATAAACGGAACCATAATCAAAAGCATTGCACCAATGATTCCCAGAAGGCAAAACATGTTAATGCCCATCTTTTTTACATTTCCCGTAAACTGATTTTTCACATTCTTAATACTGTCAGCGACATTTTTCCCTGTGCGTGGCTGTCCCGCATATGGCTGTTGATACTGCTGGCCATATGACTGCTGGTATGGCTGTCCCGCATACGGCTGTTGATACTGCTGACCATATGACTGCTGATATGGCTGTCCCGCATACGGCTGTTGATACTGCTGACTATATGACTGCTGGTATGGCTGTCCCGCATACGGCTGTTGATACTGCTGACCATATGACTGCTGATATGGCTGTCCCGCATACGGCTGTTGATACTGCTGACTATATGACTGCTGGTATGGCTGTCCCGCATACGGCTGTTGATACTGCTGACCATATGACTGCTGATATGGCTGTCCCGCATACGGCTGTTGATACTGCTGACTATATGACTGCTGGTATGGCTGTCCCGCATACGGCTGTTGATACTGCTGACCATATGACTGCTGGTATGACTGTCCCGCATATGGCTGTTGATACTGCTGACTATATGACTGCTGGTATGGCTGTCCTGCATCCTGACCGTACGCCTGACCCTGCTGCAGCTGTCCTGCATCCTGTCCATATGCCTGACTTTGCTGAACCTGATTATAAGCCTCATATACCGCCTGGTCACTCGTCTGCTGAACCGAATTGGAATAATCCGGCTGAGCATTGGAAAACGATGCAAAATCCTTGTTATTATCCATAGATACTCCCCGCTTTCCTTGTTTGATTAGTAAACCTTTGCTTCTTCCTCGCCATTTAATACACGAAGCGCGCCCTGTGCCAGAGCAAGAAGCTCATCCTCGCCACCATATACCGTAACAGGTGCAATAAATTGTACTCTCTTTGTAATCTCTTCTGTTGCATATTTACCATATGCAATACCACCTGTCAGGATAATCTGATCAACCTTTCCAGAAAGAACGGCAGCCTGTGCCCCGATATCCTTGGATACCTGATACAAGAATGCATCGAATACAAGCTGTGCATGTTTGTCACCATTCTTTGCCATAGCCTCGATATCTCTTGCATCATTCGAGCCACAGTATGCGTTAAAGCCTGCCTTACCAACAAGCTGCTTGATCATTTCCTTCTCTGTATATTTTCCTGAGTAGCACAGGCGAACCAACTCGCCGTTTGGAACACCACCGGCACGCTCCGGTGAGAATGCACCATCGCCATTCAAAGCGTTGAATACATCGACAACCTTACCGCCTGTATGAGCACCAACAGAAACACCGCCACCCATATGAGCAACGATGAGGTTTAAGTCCTCGTACTTCTTACCGGTTTCCTTTGCATAACGCTTTGCAACTGCCTTCTGATTCAATGCATGGAAGATACTTGTTCTAGGAAGCTCCGGGTGTCCGGAAAGTCTCGCGACATCCTGTAACTCATCAACAACCACTGGATCTACAATATAAGCAGGGATTCCAAGCTCGTCTGCAAAATCCTTTGCCAGAATACCACCGAGGTTTGATGCATGCTCACCACGCTTTGCCTCTACCAGATCCTTTACCAGCTCATCTGTAACTGTGTATGTACCACCTGGGATTGGCTTCAGCAGACCACCACGGCCGACAACAACGTCAAGTGCCTTGATATCAAAATTGTTCTCTGCTAAAACCTTTGCGATAACATCCTTACGGAAATCCTTCTGTGCAACGATCGAGTCAAACTGTGCAATCTCCTCTGTCGAGTGACGCAGTGTCTCCTCGAACAACAATGTCTCATCTTCAAATACACCAATCTTTGTAGACGTAGAGCCCGGATTGATGATCAATGACTTATAGCTCATTTTATTATCCTCCTGTTTATTTATTTGTTTTTCTTTAAATTCTCAGCTACGATGGCTGCAAGGGCAATGGAATTCACCTTTGTTTCAAATGTATCGGAACGGGATGTCAGGATGACCGGTGCCTGTGTACCTGTTAAGATACAGCCGTTCTTAACCTTAGCTGTATGAACCAATGTCTTGTATGTGATATTTCCGGCATGAATATCAGGGAACAGTAAGATGTCCGCATCACCGACAATCTTACGGTTTGTTGCTCCCTTATGCTTTGCTGCTTCCGGATCAATCGCAAGATCCATGGAAAGAGGTCCATCAACGATACATCCTGTAATCTTACCCTCTTCATTCATCTTTGTAAGCTCAGCTGCGTCAACTGTGACCGGCATCTTAGGATTTACGACCTCAACAGCAGCAAGCGGAGCTACCTTTGGACACTCGATACCACATGCATGTGCAACCTCTACAGTATTGCTGATGATATCAACCTTGTCTTCCAATGTCGGATATGGAATAAATGCAACGTCAGTCAGGAAGAACATCTTCTCGAAGCCCTCGATCTCAAACAAACATACATGTGACAGAGCCTTGCCGGTTCTAAGACCAACCTCCTTATTAAGTACACTCTTTAAGAATCCCTTTGTATCAATGAGACCCTTCATGTACATATCCGCCTCACCGTCATGCACGAGCTTCACTGCAGTCAGCGCTGCTTCTGTCGGATCCTTCACATCAATAATCTCAAATCCCTCTAAGCTCATATCCATGCTTGCAGCAATCTCCCTGATCTTGTCTGCATCACCAACCAGAATCGCATCTGCGATATCCTGATCCCTGGCTGCCTTTACTGCCTCAAGAACTGCATCATCCTGTGCAACGGCAACGGCAAGTTTCTTCTTGCTGCATGATTTGATCTGCTCAAGTAAACCTTCAAAATTCTTCATTATTCTGTTCTCTTCCTTTCCTCTTTCTATCCTCTTGTTAGGAATCTTTGTTGTTTTTTACGTCCAAGATAGCTGAAACGGCGCACAACACGATTGCAACAAATCCCATGGTGCGGTCAATATGCTTACTCATCTGTTTCCTTCGTTTTTCTGCAAGCTTGCGCTCTTTGCGTGACATGCGCTTCACTGATTCCCTGAAAATCGGCTTTGCAGGCTTTGCTTTCTTCGGTTTTTTCGGAGTCTTCAGTCTCGACATCTGTTTCACCTTCTTTGACGAAATTATAATCTTAAGAATTATACCATTTCAAGCGGATTTTCGCAACATCTGTTCCGGCGGCTTCGCAAAATACGCTACCGTCAGCAGAATTGTCATGCATACCCAGCTGATTGGCTCCGTGAGTGCCACACCAAAATAAGCAAGCCGCGGCACCAGAATCGTCGCAGAAAGCACCTTGATTGCCATCTCCACCACGCTCGAGCAAACCGGAATTACCTTCCGTCCCATCCCCTGCAGACTACACCGCAGGATGAAAAGTGGTCCGAGCACATAGAAAAACACGATACTGATTCTCGAATACATCACCGCCGAATCGACGATGGTTGCATCATCGGTTGACGCAAGCCATGTAAACACCGCCCTACCAAATGTAAAGCAGATAATCACAAGCACCGTTGTAATCTCCGTTGCCATCACCATGGCATGGCGGATACCCCGCCGGATTCGTGCCGGTTCCCCGGCTCCCATATTCTGACTGACATACGTTGTCATTGCATTTCCAAGGCAGTAAAGCGATACCGTTAGGATATCGAACACCTTTCTTGCCGCCGTGTGCGCTGCAACGATTGCCGTTCCAAGTCCGTTGATGGCACTCTGCAGCACGATGGTTCCGAAGTTCACGACAAGCGACATGAATCCCATCGCAAGTCCCGTCGAGAGAAGCTCGCGATATTGTCCTTCGACCGGCTTCCACTCCTCCTTCTCCGGTATGATATCCCGGAATTTGAGCAGGATATAACCGAGGCAAAGCACTGCCGAAAGTGCCTGTGAGATGATCGTCGCCCACGCAGCACCCTGAATCCCCATGTGGAATCCATTCACAAATAACAGATCCAGTCCGATATTTGCGAACACGGAGATAATCAGACAATAAAGCGGTGTCCGGCTGTCACCGACTGCCCGCAGTACATTTGCGCACATGTTATAGACAGACACGAAAATAATGCCGTATAAGATGATACGCACATATGCAAGTGCCAGACTCATAATATCCTCCGGTGTCGAAAGCAGCCGCAGGATTGCCGGGATTAAAAGCAGGATCAATACAGTCAGCACAACTGCCCCTGCCAGTGTCAACAGCACCGTACCTGCCACCATGCGGCGCATGCGCTTAAAATCCTTTCCGCCGAAGCTGTTCGCGATCGGAATTGCAAATCCAAGTGTCAGGGAATTTAAAAATCCGATTAACGTATTCGATACAACACTTGTCGCACCAACTGCCGCAAATGCCTCCGTGCCTACAAATGTACTCACGATCTTGCTGTCTGCTATATTATATAACTGTTGAAATATGCTGCCAAATATCATTGGTATGGCGAACAGGATAATCACCTTCGCCGGGTAGCCTTTTGTTAAATCTTTCATAACTATAAAGGAGCTGCCAGAGTTTCCTGACAGCTCATATCCTATCTTAATTTTATTCTACGGTTACGGATTTCGCCAGATTTCTCGGCTTATCCACATCCAATCCCTTTGCCTCTGACGTATAATATGCAACCAACTGCAATACAACTGCCGTTGCAAAGGATGTAAATTCGCTATCCATCTTTGGAAGACGGATATGCTGGTCACAGATGCTTGGATCATTCACTTCCTCGTCCATGCTGACAAGCACGACATACGCACCTCTCGCCTTTACCTCCCGGATATTCGAGATAACCTTCGCATAGACATCCTCCTGGGTTGCCAGTGCGATAACCGGTACATTCTCCGAGATCAGTGCGATTGTTCCATGCTTCAGCTCACCTGCGGCATATGCTTCTGCATGCACATAGGAAATCTCCTTTAACTTCAGTGCTGCCTCCAAGCTCATCGTGTAGTCCAGACCTCTTCCGATATAGAAGGTGTCTGTTGCAAACTTGATATGATCTGCCACACGCTTAATCTCATCTGCACACTTCAAAGTCTCCTCGACAATATTCGACGCATTTGTAAGCTTTGTCATGAAGCGCTTTGCATCATGCTCGGTGATGAGTCCCTTCACCAGTCCGATCCGGCATGCGATCAGATACATTGCTGCCACCTGTACGGTGTATGCCTTTGTCGATGCAACTGCGATCTCCGGACCTGCATGTGTATATAATACATAATCGCTCTCTCTTGCGATCGTGCTTCCCTTTACATTGACGATAGAAAGCACCTTGGAACCGCGGTTTTTCGCAAGCTTCAACGCCTCTAATGTATCGATTGTCTCACCTGACTGGGACAGTACGATCGTCAATGTCTCCTCGTCGATGATCGGATCTTTATACCGGAACTCGGATGCACAATCTACATGTACCGGAATCCGGAGCTTCTTCTCGATCAGGTGCTTTCCAACCATACCTGCATGCATCGCTGTACCACAGGCTACGATGGAAATACGCTTGCAGTTCTTAAATATCTCGTCATCAATGCCATCCTCTGTGAAATCCGGAAGCTCCTGATTGATACGTGGTGCGATTGTGTTACGAATCGCATCCGGCTGCTCATAGATCTCTTTGAGCATGAAGAATGGATAACCACCCTTCTGTGCGCTTGTGATATCCCAGTTCACGGTCAGCATCTGTGTCGTCACTTTGTTTCCCTTCAGATCCTGAATCTCGATGCCGTCCTTCTTGAGTGTCAGAATATGATATTCCGGCACTACAAAATACTCCTTCGAGAACTCAATCAGTGCCGTGAGATCAGACGCAATCACTGAACCTCTCTCACAGGACGTTGCTACCATCGGGCTGACGTTCCGGATCGCATAGATTGTATCCGGGATATCCTGGAACATAATGCAAAGTGCAAATGCACCGGACAGCACCTTCACTGTCTTCTTGATTGCCTTGACCGGATCTCCCTCGTAGAACTTGTTCAGAAGTGCCGCAACAACCTCCGAATCTGTCTCTGATACGAGCTGGTCTGCAAGTCCGTACTCTGTCACGATCTGACGGTAATTCTCGATAATACCATTGTGGATCAATACGACCTTTCCAACACGATGTGGATGTGCATTCACGTCCGTTACCCCACCGTGGGTCGCCCATCTTGTATGACCGATTCCACAGGTAGCAGGCATTTTCTCTGCCTCGCAGAGCTTCCGTAACTCCTCTACCTTTCCGGTACGCTTGCGCACCTGAATCTGGTCGTTCGACAAAAGTGCTAATCCTGCGCTGTCATATCCCCGGTACTCCAACCGTTCCAAGCCGCCGATGATAATATCCTTCGCTGGTTCATTCCCCGTAAAACCAATAATTCCACACATAATATCTACCTCTATTCTATTTTTAATTTTCTATGTCTTTCACGCTGATTACAGAACTTTGTTTTGCAGTTACCCGCATATTTTTTTCTGTATACGCACTCAGCTTGTGCGGAAACGCATCCGCCGAATCTTTCGATCACGTTTCTCCTCGTCATCCTGAGTTTTTTCCGTCCCCTCAGGACCAGGCGCTAAGGTTCTTACCTTTTGAGTTCTGTGTCCTCCTGTCTCACACAGTTGCTTTATTTTATCATACCAATTTTTAAAATGCAAACGAAAAGAAAGGGCAGATGCACCTGAACATCTACCCTTTCTTCTCTGCGCGCTTCTTACTTGGAAGCTTCCTTGAGCAGGCTTGCGCGTGCTGCTGCCGGCTCCTTTACCTGATGGCTGTGCCATGCAGATGCGCTATTTACAGTCTTCTTTGCAGTGTTGTAACCAATCTTTGCTACGAGTTCTTCAATCTTCTTCATACCTTGTACCTACCTTTCTTTTTCCTATCATTGCTAACACTGCTACAAAGGTTACAGTTCCAATATACACAGTGCCAACAATCACACATGATCTCCAAAGAAATGCCAGCAAAGAGCCAATCCCTAAAACGAGAAATCCGTTTCGTTTGTTCCGCCTTTTCTGCTCTGCGTTCAGCGGCTTATTTGCATGTGCAACCGGACCGAGTATCGCAAATACACAAAGATCTGCGGCAAGCACAATCCAAAGCACGACCGGTACTTTCAGGTATGCTTCCATGTACCGTGAAAGTATCATGACCGCACCCCAGCCACCATAGCTGACAAGCATACAGACCAGCGACGTCTCTGCATGATACCCACCGAAAGCACTGCGAATCAGGTAAAATGTTCCCAAGAACAAAGCTGTCTGTAACAGGTTCTTAGTGACTATCCCAAGCAGAATAAACCCGATCACCTGACACATCTGTTCAAGAAAAACCGCATATCCATATACATAGATATCATAGTCTTCTTTCTGGAGCACATCTCTTCGCAGCAAATAATCTGTGATTGCATATGCAAGACGTTCCATAGGCTTCCTCCTCACTTCATTTCCTGCTACTACAATACCCGATTTTCGGCATTTTACAACCCATCTGGCAAAGTTGGTTATTTTTTGAGCATACTTTTTACTTTTTCGACTTTATACGACGATATTCGAGATGAAAAATCCGTTTCGTTCTTCCTCATAGAAGGAGCCTTCCATATCCCGGATCAGCTTCTTCACACTCTTTCTTCCGAGTCCATGCAGACTCGCATCCGCTTTCCGCGTGCGAAGCTCCGGATTACTCTCCATCACCGACTGGCTGATCCGGTTCCGGACAGTTACCAACAACAAGCCCGCACTCTCGTAGATCTGCAGTTCGATCAGCTTGTCCTCTTCCAGCTCCTCTGCTTCGATTGCATTCTCCAACAGATTCAGCAGTGCAATCGCAAACTCCATCTGTCCCTCTGGCAAATGTGCACTGATCTCCGTCCGGAACGTGATCTGTTTCTGCCGGCAGATTCCATCGCAATGATTCAGCACGGCATCTAAGATCTCATCGCCGGTCATATAGACACCTTCTGGCTGAAGCTTTGTGTTTAAAACATCCTCCACATATTTCTGTGCTTCTTCCACATTTCCATTCGCAAGCATTTCCCGAAAGAGTGTGAAATAATGGCGCAGGTCATGCCGGAGCACCCGGTTCTTCTCCTGCAGACGCATCATGCGCTCCATTCCCTCTTTCTGCTCTTCCTGTGACATACGGAGAAGCTGATTTTCCATCAGCAGCTTCTGGCTTTTATTTAATTGATACGTTGCTACATAGACAAACACATTGATTGCCAGAATACCGACCATCGCGATTCCGATTGCAATCTTTCCCTTTTTGTCAAGATACGGATAGTCCAGCATAATGTCTAAGATAATGCCAATCAAAATACTGATCACGAACACGACAGCATTCATAACCGGCATTGCAGATTTCATCTGGGTTTTCTTAAGGATTACCATGACCAGAAGCGTACACAGGATCAGGTTCATCTTCGAACCCATGATATAATGCAGCCGCTGTATCGCATCCATCTCCCATTCCATACCGTTCGTACCGCGCACGACATACCCGTAAACGGATGCAAAGATCAGTCCACATGCCATAAGCAGGATATTCCAGATCGCGACATATATGATCTTCTCTGAATGTTTTCCATTTGTACACACAAAGCCAAAGAATATGGTAAGTGCAATATAGACAATATTGTTCTCCGGGCTGTCCGGAAATACTCTCTGTAAGACAACATTTCCCACCGGGACAATCACCGCCAGTACGACAAACAGCCATTTCGGCATGCTCTTCTTTTTGCCAAGTATCATCGTGAGAAACACGATACCTAATATAGCATCCAATGTATTTGCAAATATTTCAATGAGACTCTCCATACCTGATCCGCTCCAGTAACATTTTATAATTTCTCATCGTCTCTTCCTTATAGCTTCCACTGATTGGCAATACCGTTCCATCCAGCAAAAGCAGTTCTTTCCTGCCTATCTGCTTGATGTACCGTATGTTCACCACATACGCCACATGCACGCGTATAAAGCCATATTCCCACAGCACCTTCACGATCTTAGCCATGCTCCCCTTTGAGACGATCACTTCTCCCTCTAAATGATAGATGATCTGATGTTTGGCTGCCTCAATATACATGATTTCTCCCGCAGCGGCATCCGTCACTTCATTTTTTGCTTTCTCGATCAGGATATGCCCATCCGTCATCATCTGTTTCGACAGATTCATCAATGCCGTGTCGATCTTCCACGGTTCTGCCTTCTGAATAAACCGGAATGGCTTGTATTTGAGCATGTCATAAACCATCTCGCCCCGGTTCGTAAAAAATATGATCCGGATTGACGGATACTTTTCCGTGAGTGCACCGGCAATCGCATCACCCGATATATGCGGCATATCAATATCCAAAAACACAACATCCATCTCATGTTTCTCCGCTAATGCCATAATCTCTGCCGAAGATTTAGGATTCCATAGCGTATAAATACTCACGTTGATCTGCTGATCCTTGCTGAACTGCTCCACATGCAGCCGTACCATCTGCAGGTCGCGTCTTTCATCATCACATATCAATACATTCATATCGTTTCTCCTGTCTCATCATTCATCCCCCTGTTTTCTAAATGCCCCGGATATGCAGTCCCGCTGCCTGATACGCACAAAGCCTCTCCACGGTCTCTACTGTAATAAGCTCCCCGGTGTTCACAATATAGCTTCCGGGCGGATACACATAGATTGGTGCTTTTGCCCGCGTTCCCACCAGCTTTTGCAATTCCTCCTGCCCGGCACATCGCTCTTTCTCATGATCCCCTTCTTTCGTCAGAGCGGCATCGCACATCTGCAGTGCCCCGTATAACCGTTCAAAATCTTCCTGACTGTCCCGCACCGTCGAGATCAGTACCACATGCTTTCTGCCTGCCATCTCACAGACTACACTGCCTTTGTCCGCAAGCATCGTAAGTAGCTCCGGTCCCGGCACAGATGCAGAATACACAAGCCGCGTCTCATCGTATCCATATGCACCCGCAGCACATACCGCTTCTCTCTCTATCATGGAAATCTGCGGAAGCTTCGCGCAGTTCTCCCGGAATTGCTGCAAATAGGCTTCGTATTCCGTAAAATCATGATCTGCCATATAGCAGATTGCCGCTTCCATATTCAACATGAAAATATACGATGGTGAAGAACTTAAGAATATCTCCAATGCCTGCTCCACCGGCTTCACCAGTTCTTCCGTACAGACATGGAGCACCGCTGTTTGCGTCATCGCTGGAAGCGTCTTATGCAGACTCTGTACAACGACATCCACACCCATGCGGATCGCAGAATATTCTGGCATCAAAAATGGCAGATGCGCCCCATGTGCTTCGTCCACGATCACCCGCACATGATGTGCATGTGCCACACGTGCAATCTGCGCAATGTCGGATATGACGCCCTCGTATGTCGGCGATGTCACTACAACCGCCGCGATCTCCGGGTGAGACTCACACAGCCTTTCAACATCATCGGCATCGACATACCCATCAATAAATGATGTAAATGCAAAGGTATCTGCTGAATCCTTCTTCCATGTCGGCTCCACATAGATCGTCTGTCGCTGCAGCATCGCCGCCGCATTGTAGACCGATTTGTGGCAGTTTTTTGCAATCAGGATCGCATCGCCCGGCTTCGTGCATGCCGCGATTGCCGTGAAGATACCTCCCGTCGCACCATTTACCACGTAATACGTGCCACAGGTCTGGTAGATTTCCTTCAGCATGGCAAGTGAATCCCCGATAAATCCCTCCGGCAGATACAGATCATCTGTCCCCGGCACCTCCGTCACATCCCATGCGAGAAATGCGTCCTGAAAATCTCCATAGCAGGCTTTCCGCTTATGCCCCGGCATGTGCCATGCCGCATGCGCATCACTCAGATATTCACTTAGCCCATCCTTGATCCATTGTTTATGCATGTTATTCCAGTGTCTCTGACTGCACATCCGCAAGCGTGAGCTTCGTCAGATCTTCCTCTTTAAAATTATTCTCCGCGATCAGGCGGTTTGCCTGATTGTGAATCACACGATCCAGATAATTACGCACTGAACGCGCATTACCGAAATTCTCCGG
This sequence comes from Butyricicoccaceae bacterium, assembly GCA_963659815.1. Taxonomy (GTDB): domain Bacteria; phylum Bacillota; class Clostridia; order Lachnospirales; family Lachnospiraceae; genus Coprococcus_C. Next base: position 67,237 of record CAVKUW010000115.1, on the reverse strand, counting down.
CGGACATGCAAGTATACTTGTAAATGTATCCTGCACATACTGCACCGCGTCGTCCGTCAATGTATAATCGAGTGATTTTGCCCGGTTGGTCATGATCTCCAACAACTCTGCCGCATCATAATTCGGAAATTCGATCGTCCGGTTGAAACGGGAACGAAGTCCCGGATTTGCATCCAAGAAATCCTGCATCTCATCATGATAGCCTGCCGCAATGACGATCAGATCATCCCGGTTATCTTCCATCGCTTTATTCAGGATGTCGATTGCCTCCTGTCCGAAATCACCCTGCTGTCCATTTGCAAGAGCATACGCCTCATCAATAAATAAGATGCCACCCTTGGCTTTCTCGATCACTTCCGTAACCTTCTCACTCGTCTGTCCCATATATCCAGCGACCAGACCAGACCGGTCTACCTCCACCAGATGTCCTTTGGAAAGCACGCCCAGCCCATGATAGATCTTCGCAAGGATTCTTGCCACGGTCGTCTTACCAGTTCCGGGATTGCCAAGGAACACCATATGATTCGTAACCGGTGGTGTCTGTAATCCATTTTCCTGACGGATCTTGCAGATCTTCAACAGGTTAATCATATTGTTGATCTCTGTCTTTACACTCTGCATACCAGTCAGGTCATTTAACTGTTTAAGCAGTGTCTGTATATCGATCTCTGTATTAAACTCTTTCTTGCGTTCCTTCTGGTCTGGCAGCGGCTGTGCAGCGGGCTGTTCCGTCCGCATACGGAATGGCTGTTCTGTATCTGCCGTATCTGTTGTCCGGAATCTCTCCGGCGTGACTGTATCTTCCTGCGGCTGTTCCGGTGTGGAAATCTTCGTCTGCCGTGTCTCCATCGTATCGGACCAGTACGAATAATCTGGTGTCTCTTCCTGCTTGACCTTGCTTCCCGGCTTAAATGCAATCGTCGGTTTGTACTCCTGCATATCGCCGCGCACGCGGTCAATCTCCTGCGTGATCAGCTCAATGTACGAAGAAAGTGCCTGCACCTCGGAATTTGCCACCTCCTCGTTACACGCAATCAGATCATTTCCAATATAGTTGAAGGTTGTGACATACAACTGCACCAGATCATAATAATCATCGGAGATCTCTCCGGTTTCTCCGCCAATATTCGAGCGGACAAACGAATTTAACGACCGCGGTGCATGATCGCGGATACTCTCAGAACGCAGTCCCCACCGATCCGCATAATCCCGGATCATCTTCTCATCAAACTGGGTTCCAAATAAGAGGTTGATATATTTGATTTCTTCCTTGTTCATCGTTCCATCGGAATATGCCAGATAAATCAGAAAATGCAGCATGTCTGTACGGAAGGTATGCGCCAGATCCATACGTCCACCTGTGCGGACATAATCTGCACGCCCGATGCTCTGCGCACGCCGCATACACAGATCAAACATCCGCCGGCTGTTCTCTTTTACTTTTACCGTGTGAAATCCCCACATATTTATGTCCTGCTTTCCCTCTAAATTTCGCCATACATAGTTTTATTATACCTGTCCATGCTTTTCTGTGCAAGAAAAAAGAGGCTGCCAAGCAACCTCTTTTCGTAACCACCTTGGATGATATTCCCTTATGTAACACCCTCTCTTTTGTCACATAAGGAAATACCACTGCTACACGTAACAAGACCTTCACATAACTTCGAGCTCTGATGCTCACGTGTATATTACAACATCACACTCCGTATCCCTTCCCCCTGTACGAAGCTATGACGCTGATATGCAAAAATCAAGCAACAACCCAACTTGTTGCTACATGTATTAGTGTAGCACTTTTAAATATTTTTTCAACGGCAGAATAGACAAATTTTATCTCTGTTTTTAGTCATAATGACAGTTTTTTCGTCTAATTTCTTTATTTTCGTTTATTTTCATTCAGTTTTAATCACATTTTTATTGTGAGATTTGTTAATTTCTCACGCAAAACGTGATAAATTTTTGACAACGGCAATCCAACCACGTTCAGATAATCTCCTTCGATACCCCGGATATACTTTGCGGCTCCACTCTGGATACCATAGGCACCGGCCTTGTCCATACAATCACCCGTGGCGACATAGTCATTGATTTCCTTCTCCGACATCGGATAAAACGTCACCTTCGTATGGCAGTGAAAGCTGTTTCCCTGTATCTCCCCCTGCGTGTCCGGGTTTGTCCACAGAATACATACACCGGTAAAAACGTCATGTGTCCGTCCGGATAACCGCGTCAGCATCTGTTTCGCCTCTTCCCCGGTTCCGGGTTTTCCCAGCACACGTCCGTCGACGGCAACCACGGTATCGGCACCGATCACGGTAATTTTCTCCGCAGAGCCTGCTGTCTGATCGCTGCCAATCAGCAAGCCTCTCGTATTCTTACAGTATTTCCTGTAATACACATCTTCTGCTTTCGCACGCGCCAGCCTTTCGACCAATTCCTGTGGTGTCAGATTCTCCAATTCCTCCGGTGGAAGCTGCTCCTCTGCCGAAGATACGCACACCTCATATTTGTATCCACCCAGCGACAGGATTTCCTGTCTGCGTGGAGACTGTGATGCTAAAATGATTTTCTCCATTGTTTTTCCTCTTTAAATTAATATGGTATCGCCCCTCGCTTCGGGAATCGCCCCCTCGCTTTGCTCGGCGGCAAGTCGTCGGCGTCATCCTAAATGGAGCTCCGCTCCATGGACGCCGACTCTAACATGGTGTGCAGCAATTACAAAGTAAATTCAACAGGCACATGTCCATACACCAGTTATCGGAGCGCACATCCGGCATTCCATATCCCATGCCCCGCTGCACATACCAGCTGCTGCCTCCCTGCATCCGCTGCTTCATCTGTTTATATTCCATGTTGTTCGGTTCCATTGTGATTGCACGGTCGATGTGTTCCATCGCCGTTGCCTGATTCCCAGCACCTAAGTTTGCAGCCGCACTTAGATAATACCATCTGCCTGTCCGGTCGTCTATATCCTCCAGCGTGCGAAGTGCCTCTGTAAACATCTGGTTCATAATGAAATTCTGTGCCGCGGCAAGGTGTGACTCATCCTGACTCATACCGCCACCTTCATTTCTGGCACGGCGGAATGCATCCGAGCCAAAGCCATCAAATCCACCATAGTTATTACCATACGAGGAATATGAGGAACCTGTATTTCCGTCCATAATACTCTTATATGCTGCCTGCACTTCCTTGAACTTCTCTTCGGCCTGTGCCGCGTTTGGATTGTTAATATTGGCATCCGGGTGATATTTGCGGCTTAGATTTCGATATGCTTTTTTCACGTCTTCTTCTGGGGCACCATGTGGAAGCCCCAGAACCTCATAAGGATCTTTCATACTAATTCCTTTCTTTCTCCCATAATTGCGAAACAACCAATTCATAGTAAACGTATATTTCCATATCTATTCATTCTATATACACTGTATTGAAACTTGTTTCGCAATTATTGCTTACCGTTTTCTGTGTCATTTTGTTTCGTCATGAACCTTACCCAGATTCCGGAATAGATGATGTTTCGGAGGATTGCAGTCTCCTCGACAATCGGCAGACACTCATAGATTTTCGCCATATCGGCGGCGATCATCATAAGGATTTCCTTCATATAATTGTCGAACTGCTCTTTCGGCAGCTCATGGTACAGCTCTTTCAGTGGATTGAACCGTTTCTTCTCGATATCCTCCTGCACATCATCGTATGCATCCAGAATATAGATGAATTTGCCAAGCTGGTATCCAAGTCTCCGTAGCTCCTCTGACCAGTCAATCCCATGCATCGGCTTATATACTAGGATATCTGCCATGATATCACCGAAGGTTCCGGCAAGCAAATCCAGATTCGTGACAGCTTTTCGCTCGCAGGCAGATAATGTCCGCAGAGACTCCCGAAGCTTCGCCAGCTTTTCCGGATAGACCCGGCCTATCCTGCGTACACGCTTCCGTATAAAGCTGCTGTAACAAAGTCTGGTGAATTTCCGGTCATCCGCCCAGTCATCAAGACATTTGTAGTAGGTCAGAATAAGGTTCATATCCGCGACATACTGTATGATTTCATTCTCCAGATATTTTTTCCTTCCAACCGGATGCACCATACACGTTGCTTCCTTCATCTGCGTTTCCGGTTCATATAATGCGGTCAGAAGAACCGCGGCAAATGTTAAATCATAAGTGAGCGACATCTGTCCCACCACACCGTCAGTATTCCGGAGTGCATGACAGACACCACAATAATACATGCGATACCTCTCGTAATCTTTGACTTTCATTTCCGGCTTATTCACCGTCACATATCCAAACATTGTCCTACCTCCGAATCCTGTTACGCTCTCTAACTGTTCTTTATAAACCGCGCATTGCACTTTGGACATCGTATCTCGATCCTTCCTTTTCCACGCGGAACACGAAGCTTCTGCTTACACTCCGGGCAACGGTAGATGTGATGCGTCCTACGCAACGTCATGTGGCTTTTTTCTTTCCGCCCCCACATACGTAATTTATATGTCTTGTTTAAAAACCATGTATTTTCATCCCTTCGTTTATCAATATTTCTGGAGAACATACGAAAATATGCAAATACGAACGTCACAAATGCGATCGTGCTGAGTATATTACTTCTTACAAACACATCTATAAAAACGAAGAAGCAGGCCACCCACATCATACACAAGGAAAACTGATCCGTTCCATTTCTACCACGCATAAAATCCATCAATTTTTTTCTCATAAGTCTCCTCCTTAACTATATCCAAGCCTGATATCCATTATTCTTCTTTACTTTCTCGAATTGTCATGTATTTTAACACGCAGGCAGGCTCCGTCAATGGCTTTCACAGAGATTTCACAATAAAAAATCCCTGCTACAGCTTGTATCAGGGATTCAAAGAAGTGCCTGGATTATCAGACTTATTATCTTTTTCTTTCAATATATCCGGGGTGTGATTCGCCCAATAACTGTTCTTGCATTTATAAAGCATTTCATCAGCCCTTTTATATGCATTGTTAAAATCACATCCCTTATCAAAGGACGAATAACCACAGGAAACTCCAAATGGAATATCCTCTAAATCTAACTTTTCTCCAATTTCCTTTATGAGTGCATCAATATCCTCTTTTTTTGCTTTTGAATACATAATAGCGAATTCATCACCGCCAATACGATACAGCCGAGCTCCTTTCGGCAGAGAAGAAAGAACACAATGCCCAAACTTGCTAAGGGCGTTATCCCCATATAAATGTCCTAACTCGTCATTTATATGTTTCAAACCGTTCACATCATAAATAATAAAATATCGGAAGCCGTCATACTTTATATCATCGTAAAATCTGTTTCGTAGCAAAGCACCGGTAAGTACATCCTTTGTACTATATTCAATGTATATAAAGATATAATAAAATATCATGCAAAGTAAGCAGGCCATAGGAAGTGAACCAAGCAAATTATACTCAGACTCCAAATAAACCGATACACTGCAGGAAAATGCTACAAGTATCGAAATAACCCACTCGTAAGAGCCTTTACTTCTTGTTTCTGCAATAAACAAAACTAAATAAACAACCCCATACAAAAAGCCAACAACAAACGGCAGAAATCTCATAGGTCCGTTTACAAAATAATTATCTCTGTCAAAATAATAAACAATACCACAGAATGGGGAAATCAATAAAAATATTGCATTAACAACAAGCGGCAATGTCATAACAGGATAAAACCATTTTCCTTTTTCCTTATCCCGTAGCAAAATCAAAAGCAAAATATACGCTATTACAGGTCTGAGAATATATGCAATTATAGAAGCAGCCCAACGCTGCCAGCTTGGGTATGTGTAATTCGGTAACTTAAAAAAAGCTTCCGCTACTTCTAACAGGATAATCACTAAAATCATAACCGTCGCAACAAAGAAGTATTTTGAAACCATTTTCATCGGTGTTATCCTGCCGATAATGATGCATGCAAGAAAGCATATACAGGCAAATATTGGAATTATATAAAATTGAAAATGAATCATCATAAAATCCTCTAATATATAAAAAGCATAACATCCTTTAGAACTATATTGAGAAATAATACGCACTTTAAATGAATGAATATGAAAAAATCCTTAATTCAACTTACGAAAAATCAAGAATTTAAAGAGGCGCGAGCCGGATTTGAACCGGCGGTGAAGGTGTTGCAGACCTCTGCCTTACCACTTGGCTATCGCGCCATATAGAAGATCCCATTTGCGGAAAATTCTTTTGATTCACAAGCAGTCTTGCTACTTACTATCAAGCTCCCCGAGTAGGGCTCGAACCTACAACAACTCGGTTAACAGCCGAGTGCTCTACCATTGAGCTATCGAGGAATATATCGTCATTCCGAGGAAATGCTGATAACGCATTTATCAATTTCTATCTAAACGCAAAATAGATTATATGAAATATTTTCAATCAAGTCAAGACTTATTTTAAACGTCTCATCCACAAACGGAGATGGAGGGATTTGAACCCTCGCGCCGCGCAAACGACCTACACCCTTAGCAGGGGCGCCTCTTCAGCCACTTGAGTACATCTCCAATGCCTAAAAACACAAATACCAATCGGTGTTATTTAGTTCCTCGTCAACACGCTAGGATAGAATAACAAATATATGGCAGCTTGTCAAGTAGTAAAACACAAAAGTATATGTTACTGCCATTCAACTAACAAAAAAAAGTCAGGTTCTGTTCTCTGCTCCAGATAATCCCCTATCTGCGCTGTGAGCATATGGTTGGCAATACGACTTCCCGGAAACATGCGTTCCAGCAAAGGTGCATATTGCCCTTTACGCATTATCACCCGAACCTCTGTATCCGGCGTATATTTTCCTGCCGCTGCATTAACAGCCTCATAAAGCAGTTGCCTTAATCCCTCCGTCGAGCCTATACATATAAATACGGGATAAAGCACAACCTCCTCTTTTCTTATCAGACTTTCCCCTTTTATATACAAATCCTTCCTTGTTACTGCCTGTATTAGGATTCCGCCTGCCAGCCTTCCGTCTATATACAGGATTCTGCTCAATTCCGGGTCAAAAAGATGCAGCTGATCCGTGATGGAATAAAGACTTGCTGCATATTGCATGGATACCAGCTGCTTCGGCAACTCTCTTCGTTGCATTGATGGTATTTCCCAAAGTGAGCGCACCTGAACACGGCCTTTTTCCGGTGGCAGCTGCGGATGCTTGCGTATAAAGTCCCGGATATATAATCTCCATTCACCGGATAACTCCCGTGTTTCCAGAAAATATCTTTCCTTTAAATATCCTTCTTCACCTGCACATATCAACGCACGCCCATACTCATTTGTAAGATATGCTCTCACTTGTGTATATCCCTTATCAATCGCCATATTAAAAACTTCTTGAAGAAGTCTCGAACCGATTCCTTCTTTTCTATGGGAACCGGATACATATAACCACTCAATCTCTAAAGTTTTTCCATTATCCCTGCAGATTATAATCCCTGCCGGATCATCTTCTCCTTTTTTTCCCTCCAAAACAGCTGCAAGCGCAAAGGTATCCGGAAACTCCAACCGGTCAGTCATCTGCAAAGGATCCATATCCAAAAAAAGCTCTATATCTTGTTTTAATACTCGTATTATTCTCATAAAAATGTCTTTACTTCAGTTTTCTTGTATTATGTTATGTATATTCTCTGCTTCCCGTTAGTTGCTTTACATAGCTTCTGCCCGGAAAAAGCTTCGCAATAAATGCTCTTATCTCTCGACTCTCACTAAAAACATAGATTGGTGTATCCAAGGAATACCGTTCGGCGGCTTTTGCTGCCGCATATTTCAGCATTCCCAACAAATCCTGTCTGATCGCCGGTTTTATGACTTTGAAAAATTGAGGAAGCAATGCTCCTGACGGCATCCTGTGAATCAGCAAAAAGCCTCCTACTCTTCTGTCAAGCTCAACACAGCATGACAGCTCCCGTTCAAACCACGTCAGGGGAAGCTCAAGGATTTCCTCCGGTGCAGCTTCCCCATAGCTTAAACACGCATCCAATCCCTTTCGCAATTGTATAAGACTTAGTTCCCCAATGCCAGTCACTCTGTTTGAATGAGGAATTCCCTTTAAAAGCTCTGCAGTCACTACATCCTTGAGTGTCAACGTAAGTATACCCTCTTCCTTCAGCTTTATCAAATATCCAAATTCTTTCAGCGTTGATTTCACAAGATCGGTCGTATCCTCCGGGAGCCGAAGCAGGGATTTTTGAACCCCCGCCTCCTTAATCCTTTTTTCATATTCAAAAAGCAGCTGTTCCGCAGTCTCCCTGTCTTCTGCCCGGAACCACAGAACAAATGCCTGCCCCGGATTATCCCAGCCTGCTTCCCTCCAAACCAGAATATCTCTGCCGTTCTCCATTCCGATCGCCCGATAACAGCTCCGTTCCAGATTTTCAGCTACATCCTCCGGAAGTACTGCTGCGTAATTTGTAACGTTTTCGCCATCCACGCTGATAATATCCATTGCTTTAATCTAACTCCCATCCTATTGTGCTTTCTTCTTCAATGTCTCGTTCAATCTTCTGAGCGTATCTTCGTTCAACTGCCATGTCTCTTTCTTTGCCCAGTCCTCATTCCACCCAAGCTGACTTAGATCCTTATCTATCTCCCGCACAATGGCAGTCAGCCTCTCAGCAAAAGAAAACATCTGATCAACATCATAGCTTTCTTTATTTACAACCATCATTGCACCGATATCTCCAACAACTGCCATTGTCTTAGAATTCGGGCTTTTCAGCTTGCTTATATCCTCAGATATTGAGGTTACTATTTTTTGCTTAACCGCACCATAGGCTGCAGCAAGCTCCTCATCATTCGTTATCTGATTCAATGCCTGTATATCGGATTGCACAGTTTTCATACGAACACTTATTTTTTCCTTTATCAGCTTTGCATCCTCTTTCTTTTTTTCTTTCAGCTTCTGATCTTTTTCATATTTCTTTATTGCTTGTTCCGCACTCTCAGACATTTGTTCATTAGACTTAATTTGATAATTCCATATACCATACCAGCCCAATTTAAGAATCGTCGACACCTTTCGGTTTTCAATAACCTCTCCCATAGCATCATAGAAGGTTTTTGGGGTTTCTGTTTTCTTTGCATTCAAAGCATCCTGCATATTCTCTGCACTTACCTGAATCCCCTCCTGCAGCTTGTTCATAAACGCACTTATCTCAGGACTATCCTCCGTAAGTGTTTTGTTTGCCCGCAGCTCTTTGATTCTTTCCAGTTCAGCCTTGATTGACACTTGAGCCCGGCTGTATTTGAGTCTTTCGACTGTCCCTTCTTCCTTAAAGAAAGCTCTAAGTGATTTCTCAAACGCAGCAAATTCTTCATCATTGCCGGACACAAACATACGCCTGATTTTTTTACGTGTACTCTGATAATGTTTTTTTGCCATCTCTGCAAGCTTTATCTGGTTCTGTGAATATGCTTTGTTTTTTCCTCCGCTTTCTTTTTTTACCTGTTCCTCCAGCGATAAAAATTCGTTCAATTCTTCTCCAAGTGCCGGTTTAGTGCAAAGCTCCTGAAGCTTATTCATAGCCTCCCGCAATCCCGTCGCATCCATCTCTGCAAAGGCTTTATCAAATTTATTCTTGATATTCTGTACGGAATCCTTGACTGATTCCGGTAAATTGTCAATCAAAAGCGGTAATTCCTTAAATACATCCATTCCTTTGATTGACTCAAGCAGTCCCTTTGCCAATTCTTTGTTATCCTCTGCATCAAACACTTCCATGGTGTCAACCATCTCATTGAATGCATTATTACTTGTAATGATCTTATGCACACGTCCGACTGTACCTAATTTATTATCATACACCCTGAGATTTTCCAGGAATTCTTTCTGATTAAAATCACCATCTTCACTGAGAAAATCCTTGATCAACACGTCTATCTTTACAGGTTCTTTCTTATCTTTCTTATCCTCCTCGTATTCGCTTCTTTTATCAATGTTTTCTACAATCTCTGTCTGCAGTCTGCCTATACCTATATCATCCTGCTCATTACTTTGAAGGAACTCCTTCATTCCCTTATCCAGCAATTCCATCTCTTTGTTCATATCCTGAATCGTATTCCTCAGACGGATCTGACATTGAGAGAAATTATACACAGATGCAGGCAATTCCAATCCCATCTTTTGAGCTTCCATAAGTGCTACCGCAATTTTGCTTCCGGTATCTCCTTCTTTATGGAATACAATATCCAGCATATCCTCAAACTGGCGTCTTGTCTGCTCATCTTCAAGTATTGACACCGAATTATTGCTCAACTTATCCCCCAGATCACGGTATTGCGGCTTGATATATTTCTCATTCTGCTGTCCGTTTACTTCTTCGTCCTTCTGTTTTTTCTCTTCCGCAGCCATAATAAGGAGCTTACGGAAATTATCCCGGAATCCTACCACACTTTTCGACTCCGCCGCACATACCATATGCATAATGCACTCCTGCTGCGCCTTTGTTACCTGCGTTGCATTACCAAAATCAATAACAGTTGCTTTTTCATCATCTATCATGATATTTCCTGCATGAAGATCACCATGGTAGAAACCGGAATCATAGATTCCTTCTGTTACCCATTTTTTTGACAGCTCCACAATATACTTCTGTCTTTTAAACAGCTGTTTTCTGAGCAGACACAGCTTCTCAAAGGTTTCATAATCTCCTTTTTGGATTTTATCCTCCTTTAGCTGTTTTAATATATCCTCCCGTGTAGTTTTTATATCTTTTAGATATTTGTCTACGGTTGTTCCGGATGCTTTTTCGAGCATCAGTGAATTTGCCTCAGGTTCAACCAGATTTACAAGCTTCATGGATTCTACCGTATTGCTTCCATTATTGTAGAGTTCTCCATGCTTTACATTTTCCGCTTCATTTCGAAGATCCATCTCCCGTTCAATGGATTCGAGCTGTCCTATGTAGGTACGCAGCATACCTCCCGTTATATCAACTTCTTTTGCCTTTTCCAGCATAAATCTGGATTCCTCTGCAATCTGGTTTTGTACATTTGGGCGCAGAAGCTTGATAACAACATCCTTACCCTTTTCATCCAGAGCCGGACCATATATCTTACACAAAAATGCCTGTCCTACTGATGCTGCTCCCAAAGACCGTACTACATCAATTCTGGCAATGGAGCCATAGGATCTCTCAATCATACTGTCCATTCTGGCTTTTACAATCTCATCTGCAATAGGAGCCAGATTTGACTTCATATCCTCTACCGCCGTTTTCAATTCCAACGGCAGCGATTCCATAGGAAGACCCTGGAGTATCTTATGCAGCAAAGGTCCCGCACCCTTTAGGAAACCTCCGAGAAAGCTTCCCTGCTGCTCCTTTTCTTTTTGCTCCTTAAACTTATTAAACTGCTCTTTTTCTTCATCTGTTACAGGCTCTTTCAGTTGAGACGGCTTCACATCACGGAAAGCGGATGCAAGCATGGAACGTTTTGATCTCATTGTTGCGTTTGAGAAATATTGCGTCAGAATCAGTTTAAAGAACTTTCCCTGTCCCTCCTGTCCTTTCACATTATCCTTGAGAATATCCTCCAGTGATTTTCCCGGCAGAGACACCTGTTCACCTTCCTTATCATCGAAAACATTTTTCACGGCACTCGTTACACTGTTCTGGATTACGTCTACTATCTCACCTACCTTGTCGTCTAGTTGTTTATCCATATCTTCAAAGGCATCCTTCTGCTTCTTTGTAACTATCTCCTCAAAGGTTTCGTACTTCGGCGGCTCCTCTTCTATCTCTTCTCCATTTGCCTTTCTCTCTTCATATTCTGCCTTTTTCTCTTCAAAGTCGGCTTTTAACTTTGCATTTACCAGAACAATCTGAGCCTTGAATTTAATTTTATCCCATGTACTGAGACTAGGCAGTTCATTTAAATCTTCTCCTTTAAGAATTAACTCTAGAGCCGTATCTGCCAGCCAGTCACTTAATTTCCTTAATTCCTTTATGTTCGCGGTAAACTCTTCCAGACTTTCCTGTATCTGCTCTGCCGCATTTTCCATTCCCGGCATTTTAAGCTTGGCAAACGTATTGCTTATGATTGCGGGATCATCCATAATCATCCGTATGGTGTCAATATTTTTATATAGTGCTTCACGAAGGCGCTCGCCCGGTGTCTTTTGCTGCAGATCCTGCGTCCAGCTCTCTCTGGTAAAAAGAATATCCGCAAACAGTGTTTTGATTTTTTCTTCTTCCGGCTTCCATTTTATTTCGTCCGGATAATCATCCTCTTGATGTTTTTCCGATATAACCACACGTTCATCATCCGCTTTTTGTTTTTTCTCCTTTTTGCGCTGTTCAATCGCCTGAATAACCTCCAGCGTATCCTGCTCATTCAGCATTGGCTGCTTCGCAAGCTTCTTTTCGTGTTCATCCATCAATATACGCAGCTCATCAGCCTTTACTCCCATAAGTGCAGCCTTCGCATACTCAGCCAGATAATAGCTTGTTACATTTCTGAATTCATGAGCCTCCATCTTAAGCTTGCTACGAAGGATGTTCAGGTAAATTCTTCGATCAAAACCTCTTTTTTTCCGATCCTCTGGCTGTTGTTCCTCCATCGTATCCATCAGGATAACCTTATTAGCATCAAGACCATATTTATCTACATGATTGCTGGCATCCAATTCAATTCTCTTAAAGAAATATTTTGCCGAATACGGAGTATGTAATGTTTCTTTTCCGGTCTGCACCTGGATCTGTCCGTTTTTATTTACAGATATATTCACTTCTGTACCTGCAAATATAACCTTTCGGTTTTCTATTGCATTTGTGGATAGATCGCGCAAAGCAGTGTAGAGGTTGGTTGCATCCTTTGCACCTTCATCTCCTGCTTTCCTAATAAAATCAGAAGGATTATTCTTAAGTGTAAATATTTGGGCTATCTTCTTCTCGTTTCCGGAGAGACGGGAAACTGCCTGCTCCGCCTCCTGATATAATGCCTTGTCTGCAATAGCCAGCTTTTGTTCTTCCTCTACTATCAGCCATTCTTCTGCAATTTTCTTTTTTTCCAGCTCTGTCTGTCTTTGCTCCTCCTGCGGATTCCCTATGAGTGTAGCTTCTGCTATCTTGGACACATCTGTGATAAAGCTGAAGTCCTTCCGGCTCTTCAATTCCTTGAGAGCCTCGTAACCATGATAAAATCTTGTACCCTTAAGCTCCCTTGCTACCAGACGGATATTCTCCCAATCATCTGTGATGCTTTTGTCAAGCTTTTGTGCAATATTCCTTAGAGATTCTGCCTCCTCTGCAGACAGTCCCTTATTGACAGCCTTCTTTTGGAGATCTGACAAATTTACCATTTCCCTGCAGACAGTCTGGAAATCCTTCATTCCTTTCATTACCTGACTCGTTTTCCCGGTCCAGTTTTTCTTTCTACCCAGGTTCTCTATCACTAACTCACTTAAGCCTGTATCACCAGCCATAATCAGGCTTCCCAGGCGTGTACGCTCAAATGCCTGTCCGATCCCCTGATTTCCACAATACTTAAATGCAATATCTGTCATATATCTGGATAATGCACTTTTAGCAGCCACTTCGGCTCCTTCACTATCCGCAGCCTGCACTACTATATTGTATGCCAATAAATTATTTATAAGCGTCTTGTCTTCTGCCAAACCGACATAAGGAGCTTTTTTTCCTCCATTTAGATTCGTTATTGCTTTTTGTATATTGAGCAGACAGTGCAAGGTTCTGTCCTGAACTCTGTAATATTGTCCAACCGACAGTATATTGAGTTCTTTATCTGATATGTCCGGTATTTTTACATTATTCTTTCTCGCTGTCTTCAGGATTGTCTTCAGCTGTTTTCTGATATTCTCTTCTTCTATTGCAAATGATCTTGTATCAACCTTCTGAGAAAGTCTGGACTTAATTGCCACAGCATATGCATGTTTTTCAGCAGGTATATCCTTTCCCTCTTTAGCCATCCGTTCCGTCTCTGATCCCATCTTTGAGAAGCCTTTCACCATACCCTGGAGTTCTCGAACAAGAACAGGTTCACTCTGCTCATAATCCTGGCCTGATTTCATCTTCAATATCTTATTTTTATATGCCTCGGCTCTTTGATCTTCATCATATCCAAAGATTTCACTCTCCTTGTCTGCCAGGAGTTCTGCAAAACGCTTAATCATTGCCATGTTATCAGCACTTTTTGCCAGCTTCCGGCTATTCTTTCCTAATCCCTTTCGGATAACTATAATTTTATTATTTCTATACGCCAGTTCATCCTTCCATCCTCCCATAAATAATTTTTCCAAATCATTATAAGTCAGCTTTTGCAACGGATCTAACGGTTCTTCCTGTTTCTTGTTTTTCTGTTTTTTTTCTGCATTTTCCATATCTAAGCTAATTTTCGATATTAAATCTACAACAGTATTAATATTTTCATCTCTCAACTGCTGAAGCTGTCCTGTTTTATTCATTTCTCTCAGCTTTGGAATTACTGACAGCTCCTTTTGAAACAGCTGCAGAGTATTCTCAACGGCCATCTTTCTCTTCTTTCCCCGGTCAAAGATTGAATTTCTGTGATCGCAATAATCATGACAGGCAGCTATTACATTCATGTAACTTCTTTCAATTTCATCAAGCTGTTCTTCTGCCCTGTCTGATTCCAGTTCTCTGTAAACCAGAATATTACATGCACGCACCGTTTCCTTGACCTTAATCATAAGATCACTATCGCCATCTCCCTGCACATGTGCATTCTCAATAATCTGGTTAATCTTACGTTCCTTCACATTTTTGCGCAGACGTTCCTCTCTGTTTCTTTCATCCATGTGAACAGAATTTGCTCTTCTCAGAATCATCTGGTCCTGAGAATCCTGGTTTATTTGCTGATAAGACTGCTCCTCCATGCTACGGCTTCTCTGAAGCTGCTGGTCTTGTTCCTGCTGAAAAGCCTGTATTTCCTGATGCTGTTGGTTATTTTCCTGTAATAAATCTTTTTCATCTGGCATAATTCTTTCCTCTTATTATATTCCGGGGTTGCAATGCTCTTATTTTTATAAAAATCTGTTTCATCTATAATTTATCGTATAATTATGTAAAAAGCAAGCATTAACCATATGAATAACTGTTTATTTGAGTACGGGAAGCCATCGGTTTGAAAGTAAATTTGTGTTCAATTTTATCTTCATTTATCTTGATTTATCACAATAAATACGATAAAATAAAAAATATTGAATATCGATATTTTGTAAAAACAGAATATCGAAAAAGCCTTAACTCTACGACGAAAGGATGGAATGCTATGGGTAAATATTTAACGAAGGAACAGGAGTTTCAGCAACAGAGGCAGCAAATAGAAGCATATAGTAAAATTCAGCTTAACGAATTTGAAAATATCGAGATGGGATATATGGATATGAACTCCCGGATGCTTGATCTTGAAAAGAACCAGTCTATATATGCCAATAATGCCGCTAAATGGAAACAGCGAAAAACAGAGCATGACGAAAGAAAAAAACAGATTGAATCCAAATGGCTGACCTCCACGAATGAGAAAGCACAAGCTCTTAAATCCGGTGTCCAGGGTGATGACAAAGAAAAAGAATACTACAGAAATTTTGGATACGAACAACTGGAAATTCTGCTTAAAAATAGTAATAACCACGGAAATTCTGACAAATTTAATGATGTTGCAACCGATCTTGAGCTTCTGAACCGTGTTGGAGAGAATTGGAATGTAGCTGAAAGATATAAATTATTGACCCAGCTTTCAGAAACCTGTAAAGAATATATCAGAACAAGAAATCCTTGGTCACGTGAGGGTAAACGTCGTAAAGCTATGATCTCAGCTCTCTACGACAAAGTAACACTTAATATGCAGACCATGATGACAAGTATCAACGAGGCATCCCAGGTATCTACGACTAAGCTTGCGGGGATTAGTGATGAGTTATCTGACGAGAACCAGAGAATCCTGGAAGAAGCCTGCAAGGCTAAATTTGATTTAATATCTATGCATCTTCAGGGAAATATCGAGCTGAAAAAGGAAGAGATCGATACTCTGGACCAGGAATTAACCTCTATTATGACAAAGCTTCAGGTCTATGGTGTCGATGAAAATCAGGCTGATAATATAGGAACAAGATTTATGAATGCAATTGGCTGGTCACAGCGTACACCACGATTGCAGAATTACAGTTTGGATATTAGTAAAGGTCAGCTCAAAATTCCTCTCTACCATACCATTCAGGCACTTAGTGAGAATGAAACAGCGGAAAGAATGATTAACCAGTTGAAAGGAAAAGGAGAAAAAAATCGCCAGTTCCTCAGCGACGGTAATTTTACAAAAGGAACATATACGGCAGCAAGGAATATTGAATTTGAAAACGGTGACGACAGTAATCCGGATTATAACATGGAAGCTCACGATAAAGCAGCAAGTAATCATAGTTGGTTATTTGGTGAACGCGATGGATCTATGCAGGTTAAATCAATGTTTAATGAGAAGGCAAGAATTCTTGATAGTGACCAGGCTTCTGAGTTATTAGATGAATTTAAAAAGTCATTCTCATCATTTTCACGTTATCTTGGCAACGAGAACAGAGGAAACTATAATAATGGTTCAATCCCTCATGCAGCCAATGTTATATTCTCTCTTTTTGGATATAATACATTCAGAGTTAAGCGTGCAGCTAATAGCATAAACAGTCCTTACCCACTTGATTATTATACAACCTGGGATAGAAGTGCATTTACTATGGAGGATAACGTTGACCACATTCGTATTGATGGTGAACCTGATGAAAGATAAATGTTTCCTCATAACAACAGCGAGATTATTTAAGCATAGAAATAGAAAAGGAGATTAATATGAGAGAGCTTACTTTAGGTGAATTAAGGTTTATCGATGAGTCCGCTAACGGATGGAAGATGTATATTTATCAGAATATGCAAAGAGAGTTGACGGAGGAAGAAAAGAATCAGATACATTCCCTTGCAGAAGATTATTGCAAGGCATTTCTTGAATTTTATAAAAGCGCAGTAGAGAAGAATAATGTAGTTGATTCCGACGATATTCATGAGAAATTTGATGAGACATATAAATCAAGCCATCCGGATTTTTATAATTTTCCATCAGTTCTTATGGAGAAATAATAATGTTGAAGAGCGAAATTGTCATTGCAGATAATCTATCCCAGTATATGTCTTCTCTGATGAATGAAGAAATATATGGCTGTCTCAGTGGCAGATATACTGTCATAGGAATTCGGGATGATGAGCAGGATTATCCGATCGGTCTATGTGTGGTTGAAATTCTTCCTGAATATATCCGCCTGCATAGAGTTGTTGTGAATGTACACAAGGATAGAAAAACGGTTCTGTCCATGGTATTAGAAATTCTGGAAAGTATGATTGAAAATAGCAGTCTTCCTGTTTATACATTTGCAATAAAAGCTAATAACTATATGAAAAAAATGGGATTTGCAGAAGAAAAATGTGATTATACATACAAAATAGGAAAGCTGTCCGATATGAAGAATTTTTCTATGTCAAAAAAACCTGATATGAGTATTTTTGAGGCTGAAGCTGTACCAAATGAAGAGCTTATTCCTTATATATACCATATGAGTGCAGATGGAATTGTACAATTCCCTTATTCGGATTTTGACATGAGCATTTTTTCGAGCAGTCTTGTATGTAAAACAAGAAATGTAATTACCGGACTTGTTCTGATAGAAGAATGTGATTTATACATTAAGATTCCAAAGATTTATTTTAAAAATCTGGAAAGCCTTGATGCGTGTTTTTTCGTTCTGAGGAAAATGCTTATAAATGATTATTCTTCTAATAAACAAATCATATTTATTAACTCTCCAAGAGATAGAAGGGACATTCCTGATCGATATTTTGAGAAAATAAAAGAGGTTCCGTTGAAGCTTTTTAAACTCGTATAATCCGGAAAAAGGTAACTATTTACCCCTGCGAGGTGTAGCTTATATTCAAAACCCCACGAGTTTGCATCTCGTGGGGCATTATTTTAATTATGCTCCTTCAGATAATCTGCAACCGCAGTCTCATACAGATTGTGTCCTTCGCTGTCAATCACGACAATAACAGGAAGATTCTCCACACGCATCTTACGGATTGCCTCGGTTTCAAGATCATCATAAGCGATCACTTCTGACTCCTTGATGCACTTGGATAGTAGTGCGCCCGCTCCGCCAACGGCTGCCATATACACCGCTTTTTCCTTCACAATTGCATCAATCACTGCCTGACTGCGCTTACCTTTTCCGATCATGCCCTTCAAGCCCTTCGACAACAGAAGCGGCGTATATTTATCCATACGACTGCTTGTTGTAGGTCCTGCAGAACCGATCACCTGTCCCGGCTTCGCTGGTGTTGGTCCGAGATAATAGATTGTATTTCCTGTAATATCCAAAGGCAGAATCTTATCCTCATACAGCTTTGCACCGGTATAATCCACTTCCGGATACTTCTCCTGCTCAGTACAGATAGCATCATACATCCGCTTGTGTGCAGCATCTCTGGCACTGTAAATCGTGCCGGTCAGATAAATATAATCTCCCGCATGAAGCTCCTTTAATTCCTCTTCGCTAAATGGTACTGCAATATGTCGTTCCATTCTCTAATCCTCCGCTATTTTTGTATTTATTTGGTCAGCATATATCCCTTTATAAACATTCTTTTTATCATAGTCTGCTCATCATCGATTTCAAAACTGATATACGTTATAATCAGTTTTTCTGTATCACTGATTTGGATTTCATAGACTTTGTCTTTTTCATCTACGGCCTGATTTTCATTTTTATCTTCCAAGTCCTTATAATACGAAATGCAGGAAGTAAGATCTACATTCGCATATACACTGTCTCCGGCTGTGATTGTTTTGCTCTCATATTCTTGAACAGAACATTCATCCCGCCAATGTTCATCTACCCCATAGATTTTTTTATAACCATCAATAGTCAATCCACCCTCTTCAATCGGATATGCATTGAAATACACGGATTTCCATTGATCTTCACTGTCCCAGTCATACAACATGTTATGTAATTCGTCCTGTTCCGCTTCGGTAAGATAGTTATCCAGATATCGTCTTCCATATGCATTTGTCTTCAGATAATCATATGCTTTCGCTGCTTCTCCCATATCTGATGTCCGATTCTTAACTAACCGGCTTTTCTGTGACTGATACGACAGATATTGCGCATTTCCAAATGGAAGCAGAAGTCCGACAAATAAAAACCCAACTAAGACTAGAATGAGATTTTCATAGTGCCAGTTTATTTGTGTTTTCGTCTGATTTATTTCATTTGCATGTTCTGTTCCTGTATCACCGGTATCTGCCTGATTATTATATTTTTTTCTGTCTGAAAGTCTTGCATACAGTGCATAGATTTTCTCCCACAGAATATAGATAATCTGCAGCAATACGAACATCCACGCCGCATAACGCTGCTCCGTCAGTCCATATGCTTTGACACGCACTGACATCGAATAGATCTCAAGCAGGATAAACGGTGCATAGATATATTTCGTAATAGAAATAAGTTTCGCATAACGTGAAGTCTTCTCCTCCACGAACCCGGATGCCATCATCCAGATTGGCATACCAATCGCGAAAAGACTCGCACAGATGCCGAAGATTTCATTGCTCGGAACCTCCTGCGTCACGAAGATTTTTACCACATAGAGATAAATTACGAACATTGCAATCCACACGCATGGAAGTAACACATACGATACAAATTTCTTCGTAAATGCCGCGTTATCTTCGCTCGTATCCGAGACAGCAAGCAGACAGGTTGGGAAATACGCAAGTGCACTCAGCAATAACTGGATATTCAACTCCACTCTGAACGTATCTATATCCACCAGCAATGCATTTATGATTTCGAGAATCAGGATAACCGCGATATTCAGCACCAGATAGACGCCAACTGCCCGGAGCAATGCGAATATGATTCGTCCGATACAATGTGGCAGATCTAATTGCTGCTGCCGGAGCAATACATAGATTGCAAGAAGCACCGTGCACGCAATGTAAAAATACAAGATACTTTCAAATATCAGATTCGGTATATCCTCTTTCTGTGCTTTAAGAATCTCTGACAAATTCTCAAATATGATTGCAATCACAAATGTTACGCCATAGCCAATCAGCCATTTCCGTTTGTTTTTCTGTGCTTCTTCTATCGTTTTCTTCCACAGGCTCTCAACCAAAAAATTCCCGGCAAGCCAGATAGAACAGACAGCCACGATGGATTCTATGTCAAACCCTTTTTTCTGATTTGCTATGATACTCACAACCGCTATGATAAACGCACAGAAAATACTCGCAGCATAACGCATGTAGATCTGCTTGAATTTCGCCATATTCTGGTTGATATAATTTGAAACTTTTCCCAAGTGCATATTCCTCTCTATAAATATTTCTACTTCATATATTACCTAATGTCACCACAAGATATCATGATGACCTGTGCACACTTCATTATAATTTACAACACAACTGTCTTGTGGCGGTTTACATGACAGCACATATTGACTGCAAGCGGCATACCTGCGATATGTGTTGAGTAGGTTTCAATGTTGACTGCAAGCGCCGTTGTCTTTCCTCCAAGTCCACCCGGTCCGATTCCCGTCTTATTCACAAGCTCCAATATCTCATCTTCAAGCTTCGCAATATGTGCCTTCTCCGAATGTGAACCTGCTGGTCTTGTGAGTGCCTTCTTCGCAAGCTTTGCCGCAAGCTCAAAATCACCGCCAAGTCCAACGCCAACTACCATCGGAGGACATGCATTTGGTCCGGCATCCTTCACTGCCGCAAGCACAGACTGACGGATTCCTTCTTCCCCATCTGCCGGCTTCAGCATATACACCTTACTCATATTCTCGCTTCCAAAACCCTTCGGTGCAATCGTGATTTCCAGCTTATCTCCCGGTACAATATCATAATGGATGATTGCCGGTGTATTATCTCCGGTATTCTCACGCTGCAATGGATCTTTTACGACAGATTTCCGCAGATACCCCTCGGTATATCCTCTTCTTACACCTTCGTTGATGGCATCCGTCAGATTCATTCCTTCAATATGCAGATCCTGTCCAACATTCACGAAGAACACTGCCATCCCTGTATCCTGACAGATTGGTGTCTTATCCTCTCCGGCAATCTCCATATTCTCTATCAACTGATTCAAGATCTGTTTGCCAAGCGTGCTATCTTCCTCTTTTGCTGCCTGCCGTATCTTACCATCCATATCATCTGCCAGATACAGATTGGCTGAGATACACATTTCTTTCACTGCTTCAATGATTTTGTCTGTGTGTAATGTTCGCATGGTTTACTCCTTTTTATGCATATTTATAGGTTTGAATACTATTAATTTCATCCTTCAGATTTAATTTTGCATTACGTAAATCAATATCATTTTGAATATTCAAAAAATAAGAATCCGACACCCCAAAATATTTTGCAAGTCTTAAAGAAGTATCTACTGTTATTTTTCTTCTGTCATGCAAAATATCCTGTACTCTTGAAACTGGAACATGGATTTCCATTGCCAATTTGTATGCTGAAATATCCAACGGTTTCATAAATTCTTCCCACAATATTTCACTTATTTTTGTTGTCTCTATCATTTTTTCCATACCATCATCTCCTAATGATAATCTACAATTTCAACATTATAAAATTCATTTGTATCTTTCACTTCAAAACAAATTCTAAATTGATCATTTATTCGAATGCTATATTGTCCCTCTCTGTCACCATGTAATTGTTCCAAATGATTTGCAGGTGGAACTCTTAAGTCCTCCAAACTTTGTGCATTGTCAATCATTATCAATTTTCTTAATGCTATTTTTTGAATCGTTTGTGGAAGCTTTTTTGAAAAAATCTGATTATAGATTTTTTCGGTTTCTTTATCTTTAAATGATTTTATCATACATTTATTATACCTGTTATACAGGTATATGTCAATTTGTTTATATTATATGCTTCTGTTCATAAAAAATACAAAAAAACCGCTACATGATTTCTCATATAGCAGCCCTTTTCTTAATCATCCAAATAATCGTCTTTATCTTTCGTATCAATTCCACGTTTCTTATTCTGTGCACGCACATAAATCGAAACAAAAATGTATGTCACAAATAACAATACAAATATGACACCTACCCAGTACATAAGTGCATATAAGAAATTGGATACGCCATCCATCTTGGAAAGACCTTCCAAGCCCTCTTTAATACTATCGTTCATCGCTTTTCCCTCTTTTCACGACTTACTTATCTTCCGAACTCTCCGGTTCTTCTACATTACCTTCTTCATTGTCTGCCTCATTCATCTCGCGTTCCATAATTTCCAAGGACTCGGATTCATCTGCAGATTTCTGACGAACCTTTGCAATACTTGCAACCGTAATGTCACTTTCCAGATCCATGTTGATGAGCTTCACACCAGTTGTAATTCTGCCTAATGTAGAAATATCCTTACACAGGAGTCGGATTACAATACCCTGATTGGTGATCAGCATGATTTCGTTATCATCGTTTACTGCCTTGAAGCCGATAACAGTTCCAGACTTATCTGTGATCTTGTAACACTTCACACCCTTACCGCCACGGTGCTGTGGTGTAAATTCTTCGACAAGTGTCCGCTTACCAAGACCATTCTCCGATACGATCAGAAGTGCCTCGCCCTGCGTATCTAACTGCATTCCGATGACTTCATCATCACCAGCGACACTCATACCGATAACACCCATAGATGTACGTCCGGTTGAACGAACCTCCTTCTCATTGAAGCGGATACACATACCCTGCTTTGTGATCAGGATGATATCCTTCGTATTGTTCGTTGCCTTTACTTCGATCAGCTCATCGCCCTCTTTCAGGGTGATTGCAGCAAGTCCGGACTTACGAACATTTGCATACTCGGTAATCTTTGTCTTCTTGATCATACCATTCTTTGTAGCCATGATCAGGTATCTTCCCTCATGGTACTCACGAATTGGAATGACTGCTGTGATCACTTCATCCGGCTGGAGCTGTAACAGGTTGACGATTGCCGTTCCTCTTGCAGTACGTCCGGATTCCGGAATCTCATACGTCTTCAGACGATATACACGTCCCTGATTCGTGAAGAACATGATGTAATGGTGCGTCGTTGTCATGAACAGATTCTCGATGAAATCATCCTCGATTGTCTGCATACCCTTGATGCCCTTACCACCACGGTTCTGACTCTTGAAGTTATTGATTGTCATACGCTTTACATAGCCAAGCTTTGTCATAGCGATTACAACATTTTCCTTCGGAATCAGATCTTCGACAGTGATATCATCATCCATATCAATACCGATAGAAGTTCTTCTGTCATCGCCATACTTTGTTGCGATGATCAGGATTTCCTCCTTGATTACACCAAGGAGCAGCTTCTCATCTGCCAGAATTGCCTTCAACTCTTTGATGAGTTCCATCAATTCTCTGTATTCTTTCTCAAGCTTCTCTCTTTCCAGACCGGTCAGAGCACGCAGACGCATATCTACGATAGCCTGTGCCTGTGCATCGGACAAACCGAAACGCTCGATCAATGCAAGCTTTGCATCGGCAACGGATTTGGAACTACGGATGATGTGAATAACCTCATCGATATTATCAAGGGCAATCAACAATCCCTCTAAGATATGAGCACGATCTTCCGCTTTGTTCAAGTCAAACTTCGTTCTTCTTGTGACAACCTCTTCCTGATGCTTGATATAATATCCAAGCATTTCCAGGAGATTTAATACCATAGGCTGTCCATCGACCAGTGCCAGCATGATTACACCAAATGTATCCTGCATCTGTGTGTGCTTGTATAACTGGTTCAGCACGATATTCGCATTGCAGTCTTTTCGAAGCTCGATGACGATACGCATACCCTCACGGGAACTCTCATCACGGAGAGCTGTGATACCCTCAATCTTCTTCTCCTTGACAAGCTCTGCAATCTTCTGGATCAACTTTGCCTTATTTACCATATATGGAAGCTCAGTAACAACGATTCTCTGCTTTCCATTTGCCATCGGCTCGATCTCAGATACAGCGCGTACCTTGATCTTACCACGACCGGTTCTATATGCTTCATTGATACCGGCTGTACCAAGGATAGATGCACCCGTTGGGAAATCCGGTCCCTTGATGATTTCCATGATTTCTTCGATTTCTGTCTCACGGTCCTCATTCACACGGTTATCAATGATCTTAACAACTGCATTTACGACCTCACGCAGGTTGTGAGGCGGAATATTTGTTGCCATACCTACGGCAATACCGGTTGTACCATTGACCAGCAGGTTTGGATAACGGCTTGGAAGTACGACTGGCTCTTTCTCTGTCTCATCAAAGTTCGGGATGAAATCAACTGTATCCTTGTTGATATCAGCAACCATCTCCATAGAAATCTTGGAGAGACGTGCCTCTGTGTATCGCATCGCAGCCGCGCCATCACCATCGACAGAACCGAAGTTACCATGTCCATCGACCAGTGGATATCTTGTATTCCATTCCTGTGCCAGCTTTACGAGTGCCTCGTAGATAGAACTGTCACCGTGTGGATGATATTTACCCATTGTATCACCGACGATACGGGCACATTTACGATGTGGCTTATCCGGACCGTTGTTCAGTTCCACCATGGAATGTAAAATTCTTCGCTGTACAGGCTTCAGACCATCCCGCACATCCGGAAGAGCTCTTGCAGCGATAACGCTCATGGCATAATCGATATACGATTCTTCCATGGTTTTCTTCAAATCCACTTCATGGATTTTATCAAAAATTGTACTATCGTCCATTGTTCTCCTCCTACTTAAATGTCAAGATTCTTAACGAATTTTGCATTTGCCTCTATAAATTCACGTCTAGGCTCTACTCTCTCACCCATCAATGTATCGAAAGTTAAGTCAAGCTCAGACTCACTGTTCTCATCAATTGCTACACGCAATAAAATACGCTTTTCCGGATCCATGGTTGTATCCCACAACTGCTCGGCATCCATCTCACCAAGTCCTTTGTATCGCTGGATCTTGTTATTCTGGTCACGACCAACTTCATTTAAGATATCTGCCAGTTCTTCGTCACTGTATGCATACCATGTCTTCTTGTTCTTCTCCAGCTTGTACAATGGTGGCTGTGCCAGATATACATGTCCTTCCTTGATCAGATCCGGCATGAACCGGAAGAAGAAGGTTAACATCAAGGTTGCAATATGTGCACCATCGACATCGGCATCGGTCATGATAATGATCTTGTCATACCGAAGCTTCTCAATATTGAAATTCTCACGAATACCGGTACCAAACGCGGTAATCATGGCTTTGATCTCTTCATTTCCAAGAATCCGGTCGATTCTTGCTTTCTCTACGTTCAGAATCTTACCACGCAGTGGAAGGATTGCCTGTGTTGCACGGGATCTGGCAGTCTTTGCAGAGCCACCAGCGGAATCTCCCTCTACGATGTAGATCTCGCAGTTCTTTGGATTTGGATCAGAACAATCGGCAAGCTTACCAGGAAGCGCCATGTTCGTCTCAAGTGTACTCTTACGGGCAACATCTCTTGCCTTTCTGGCTGCCATACGGGCACGCTGTGCGACAACCGCCTTACCAACGATAGCCTTTGCTACCTGCGGATTCTGCTCCAAGAAATAAGTAAGCTTCTCTGTTACAAGTCCCTCTACTGCAGTTCTGGCTTCTGCATTACCAAGCTTCTGCTTTGTCTGTCCCTCAAACTGTGGCTCTGGAATCTTGATACTTACGATAGCAGTCAGACCTTCTCGCAAATCATCACCAGACAGGTTTTCTTCTTTGTCACGCAGAATCTTATTGCTTCTTGCATAATCATTGAACACCTTTGTAAGTGCACTCTTGAAACCAGTCAGGTGCATACCACCTTCCGGTGTGTTGATATTATTTACAAAGCTCAATGTCAGCTCATTGTAAGAGTCGTTGTGCTGCATTGCCACTTCAACATAGATATCATCCTTGTTGCCTTCGATATAGATGATCTTGTCGTAAAGTGCAGTCTTTGTCTTATTCAGGTAAGCGATGAACTCCTTGATACCACCTTCATAGTGGAAGGATTCTCTCTGCTCCTTGCCCTCACGCTTATCTTCGAGATTGATCTTCAATCCCTTTGTCAGGAAAGCCATCTCACGAAGTCTTGTACGAAGTACCTTGTAATCAAAAATTGTGTCATCAAAGATCGTATCATCCGGCATAAATGTAACCTTGGTTCCGGTCTTGTCGGTCTTGCCAATCTCTTTTAATTTGTAAATTACATTTCCGCGCTCATAACGCTGCTTATAGATTTTTCCATCTCTGGAAATTTCAACCTCCAGCCAGTTCGAAAGCGCATTTACAACAGATGCACCTACACCATGCAGACCACCGGATACCTTGTATCCGCCACCGCCGAACTTACCGCCGGCATGCAGAATTGTAAATACAACCTCAACGGCTGGAATACCAGCCTTCTTGTGTATACCTGTCGGAATACCACGTCCATTATCGATAACCGTAACAGAACCATCTTCGTTGATTGATACATCAATTTCTGTACAGAATCCTGCCAGTGCCTCATCGACTGCATTGTCTACGATCTCATATACAAGATGATGCAGTCCTCTTGTCGAGGTACTACCGATATACATACCCGGTCTTTTACGAACCGCCTGCAAACCTTCCAAAATCTGGATTTGATTCGCATCATAATTGCTTTCATTTTGATTACCCATCTAACTCCTCCTGTATTGTTCCGGCAACAACCTTATAGACTTTATCGATTGTCAGCCGTTCCTTTATAAAATCATCATATCCTGTACATGTAAGAATCGTTTGGATTCCTCGAATAGACTCTAATAACGCATCTTGCCGGCTTCGATCCAGCTCAGACATTACATCGTCTAACAGTAATATGGGATTATCCTGTATCAGTCTCTTTACCAGTTCGATTTCTGCAAGCTTCAATGACAGCGCCACTGTACGCTGCTGTCCCTGCGAACCGAACTTTCTCACATCCATACCGTCGATTAAAAACGCAATATCATCGCGGTGAGGACCGGTCTGTGTTGTCTGATAACGTAAGTCCATCTCCTGTTTTTCTGCAAGCATCGATGCAAAACTTTCCGCTTCCGCATTTTTCTCATATACCAGACACAAATGTTCTTTTCCCGACGTTAAATTGCTATGTATATCAGGAATTATCTCATTTATCAAATCAATAAAATGATTCCTTTTTTTAATAATTTCTATACCATATTTTACCAGTTGGTCATCCCAGACTGGCAGCATATCCATTTTGCTTTTATCAAAGCCAATCTGCCTTAACAGATTGTTTCTCTGATCTAACACTTTTTTATAATTTGCCAGCAGACTCACATAAATCTTATCCAACTGGCATAATTCCATATCCATGAAATTTCTTCGCTCTGCCGGACTGTTTTTGATGATAGACAGATCTTCCGGGGAGAAGAAAACCATATTCATCGTACCAAGCAACTCAGAACTTCTGCGGATTGGTACCATATCGATTGCAATTCCCTTGGATTTGCTCTTCTTCAGATGCATATCAATCCTTCGATGCATGCCATCTTTTTTTATTTCTGCGCGGATATGACTTTCATCTGCATCAAACCGTATGATTTCCCGATCCTTGCTTCCTCTGTGACTCTTTGTCGTTCCAATCAGGTAGATAGCTTCCAATATGTTGGTCTTTCCCTGTGCGTTATCCCCATACAAAATGTTGATACCATCGGAAAATGTAATCTCGGCACGCGCATAATTTCTGTAATTTTGCAGTGCCAGATTTTCAATATACATACCTACACCTCATTTGCACAGAAATTACTTCTGAATACTGATCTTATTATCATCGAAAACGACTTCATCACCATCATAGAGCTTTCTTCCACGACGCTCGTCAATCTCACCATTAACTAAAACCAGTCCCTGCTGAACGATTTCTTTTGCATCAATTCCAGAATCTGCAAGTCCTGTTGCCTTGAGTGCCTGTCCTAATTTGATATATTCCTCGCCCTCGCGAAGCTTTAAAATATGCATCTCACCCATGATTAATAAGCCCCCGCATTGATATTGACTGGTAATACAACGTAGATATATGTTCCTGCATCATCCCGGATAATACATGGTGATTTTTCATCGCGCATGTAGATAAAGATTTCTTCATCATCAATAACCTTTAATACATCTGTTAAGAATCTTGGGTTAAATCCAATGATGATTTCCTCTCCATCTTTTGTGATTTCGATTTCTTCATTCATGGAACCCATCATCGTATCGACTTTGAGATACATACGGTTATCATTTTTGATACTGACAACGATTGGCTTCTTATCTGACTCACGCATGAGGATAGAAGCACGATCGATACAATCAAACAACTCTCTGTTATTTACGCGAACCTTGATCTTATGATCCATAGAAAGCATCTGTACGATCTTGAAATATTCTCCCTCAAGCAGACGGGACACTACTATTGTATTCTCAAACTCAAATAAAATATGTCTGTCTGTAAAGTAAACCGTTACCATATCATCGACACCACCTGTGATGATCTTTGACAGATCATTGAGTGTCTTTCCCGGTACAACAACGCTGACATTTGAAGCATTTCCCTTCAATGCCAGATTACGAAGTGAAATACGATGTCCATCCAGAGATACGACCTGAAGCACACCATCCTTTACCTCAAACAACTCACCAGTCATCAGCTTGTTATTCTCATTATCTGAGATTGAGAAGATTGTCTGTCGGATAATCTCCTTCAAAGAAAACTGGGAAAGCTCAATACTCTTTTCCTTCTCAATCTGAGGAAGTTCTGTAAAGTCCTCACCGGATTTGGATGGAATGACAAACTTTGATTTTTCACAACGGATGATTGTATTATAATCCGGTGTTGTCTCGATAAAGATTTCACTATTTGGAAGCTTACGAACGATATCATTGAACAGCTTTGCTTCAATCGCAATGCGTCCCATTTCAATTACTTCACCATCTAAGATTGTTTCAATACCAATCTCAAGGTCATTTGCTGTCAGCTTAATGCTGTCTGCATATACATCAATTAAGATACATTCCAAGATTGGTAATATTGTTTTTGTAGAAACTGCTTTTGAAACGATGTTAAGAGAATTTAACAGGTTTACTTTTGAACATTTTATCTTCATGTTAGTTGAAACTCCTTTCGAGGCTGCGCCTGAGTCATAAATATAGAATATAAATTAGTAGTAGTAATAGTAGTAGCTGTGGATATGTATATAACTCTCAAAAACATTGATGGCTGCTGGTTAAATCCACCTTTATAACCATGTTGAAATGCATTTCACTCTATGTGGAAGCATCTGGATAACTTCACACATTAAAGTTAACATAAGAATGGTTAAAAAAAGTGTCAACAGGTTATCTTCAATCAAATCACAAATTCATGTGCAAATCTATGTGTTTGTATCCAGTTTTTTGATGATCGTCTCAATTGTATTGTTGAATGCCGGATCTTCTTTCCGTTTCGCCTCAACACGATTAATGCCGTTGATGACTGTTGTATGGTCACGACCGCCGACGATATTACCCGCAGACTGCAGAGACATCACTGTAAGCTTTCGACATAAGTACATAACGACCTGTCGGGCTGTCGCGATATCCTGGCTACGCTTCTTGGAGCGGATATCATCTGGAGAGATATTCATATGCTCGGATACCGTCTTGAGAATCGTCTCACCGGTAATTGTCTCATTCTTTTCTTTGTTGATCAGATCTTTCAGAGATTCTTTAGCTGTCTCCAGTGTAACCTCTTCCTTCATAAGCTTGGAGAAAATGCCAATCTTATGAAGCGCACCTTCGAGCTCCCGGATGTTGTTGGTAACATTCTCAGCGATATACTGGAACACTTCTTCCGGAATATCATTTAAATGATCCATCTCCGCTTTCGTCTTGAGGATTGCCATACGTGTTTCATAGTCAGGCTCGTGAATATCAATCGGGATACCACACTCAAAACGGGAACGGATTCTCTCATTCAAAGACTGCAGCTCCTTTGGAGGCTGGTCGGAAGAAAGAATAATCTGTTTCTTATTATTATAAAGTTCATTAAACGTATTGAAAAATTCCGTCTGTGTACTCTCCTTTTTGATGATAAACTGAATGTCATCAATCAACAGGACGTCCACATTTCTGTATTTCTCACGGAATTCATTTGTCGTATGATTCTTGATCGCGTCGATGATCTCATGTGTAAATGTCTCGGATGGCACATACAAAACCTTCGTCTTATCATCCTTCTGCAGGATGTAATGTGCGATGGACTGCATGAGATGCGTCTTTCCAAGTCCGGAGTTTCCATATAAGAACAATGGATTGAAATTATCCTGTCCCGGAAGATCGGCAACTGCCAGACATGTCGCGTGAGCGTGTCGGTTTCCTTCTCCGACAATAAACGTATCAAATGTATATTTTGGATTCAGATTGCTGCGGCTGACTGCTTCCTTGTAAGAGTCGGATTTTTGTACAGACTCTTTTCTGGCTTCTTCGTCGCTTTCAATCAGATTTTTCTTTTCGTCAATCACAATATCAATCGTACTGTCATTTAATGTCTCGCGAATAGAGGAAAGCAAAAAAATGTCAAACTCTTTGCGCTTTAAAAACTTCAGCGCATTCTCACCGAGCTTTTCATCTACATAAAAATAAACCGTGTTATTTTTAACCTCATATATTTTGAGGGAACGAATCCATGTATTGATCATGATACTGGAAATGTCATATTCAGTTTCCAGAAGAGACAGGATCTCTTCCCATTTTGATTCGATTAATTCTTTCATATCATAACTCCTAAATACCGTGCTTCCTTTATCCGCACACTTGGATTCTATTTTACAATAAATTCAGAATTTTAGCAAGTTTTGGGCGTGGATTTCGGAGATTTTTACTACATAATTATAGGAAGAAAAATAATAATGAGTGATATAAGATGTTATGTAAAGTAAAATTAGGTTTACTTGGAAAATTGTGTATATCCAAAATGACGTAAAATAGGCGTTTTGAGGATAAATGAACATGAAATATACAAGTTTTCCACAAGTTAATAACAATTTGTGGATAACATTATGTAAATTAGGTGGGTATATCCCTATATATTTGTGGATAACTTCTATTGACGGAAGCTTATTTTTTCAATATAATAGGCGAGTATGCAGTTTTCGGGCATAACTATATAGAAAAGGAGGACTTTCATTATGAAAATGACATTTCAGCCAAAGAAGAGACAGCGTTCTAAAGTTCACGGCTTCAGAAAGAGAATGAGCACAGCAAACGGAAGAAAGGTATTGGCCGCAAGACGTGCTAAGGGCAGAAAGCAGTTATCAGCGTAGGTCACAGGTACTGTGACCTTTTTCATTAAGTGGAGAATTGTATGAGACATATAGTTACACTTAAAAATAACAGAGAGTTCGGCAAGGTGTATAACCAAAAAGAATCGTTTGCCAATAAGTATTTAGTGATGTATCTGAGGGCCAACAACTTGGATTACAGTAGAATTGGAATCTCTGTTAGTAAGAAAGTTGGTAATAGTGTGGTCAGGCATCGTTTGACCAGACTGATCAGGGAAACGTATCGTTTGAATCAATATCGGATAAAACCGGGATATGATCTTGTGGTTGTCGCAAGAATGAATGCAAAAGGTAAATCTTTTTACGAGATAGATTCTGCATTTTTGCATCTGGCAAAAAAACATGAGATTTTGATGCAGGATACTGTTTCGGAGGTGATGGAATGAAAAAGGCATGTATTAAGATGATACGTCTGTATCAGAAATACATTTCACCCTGGAAGAAATATGGTCACTGCAAATATTATCCAACCTGTTCCAATTATGCGATTGAAGCATATCAGAAATATGGTTTTTTCAAAGGAACAGCCCTGACAGTATGGAGAATCCTTCGATGCAATCCATTTTCAAAAGGTGGATATGATCCAGTTCCTTAATATGTAAGACAGGGTCTTACACGACTAATTGGAGGACAGTATGTTTTTAACACAGTCAGGTGGCTTTATTATCAAGCCAATTTCGAGGCTTTTAGGAGCCATTCTTAGTTTGCTTTATCGTGGACTGAATGCAATTGGTGTGGAATCAATCGGTATTGCGATTATTCTGTTTACATTACTTGTGCGTTTGATCATCTTTCCATTGATGTATAAGCAGAACCGTTCGAGCAAAATCACAGCGATGATCCAGCCGGAAATCAATAAGGCAACTAAGAAGTACAGAGGTAAGACAGATCAGCAGTCAATGATGGAAGTACAGCGAATCACGAAAGAGATTCAGAGTAAGTATGGTGTCAGCATGACAAGTGGATGTGTGACATCGTTGATCCAGCTTCCTATTTTCCTTGCTTTGTACCGCGTAATTCAGAATATACCTGCATATGTACCAAAGGTATATGATATGTACAAGCCAATCGCAACAGCAATCCAGGGTGATTCCGCTGCACAGAAGGCTTTGGAAGCGGTAACAGCAGATGGTGGACAGCAGCTTACAAATGCGATGAAGTCCATCAACTATGAAAATACAAATACGATTATTGATGTGCTTGCAAACTTCCCAAGAACATTGTGGGATACATTTGCTCAGAAGCTTGGCAATTCAGGTGCAGTCGTAGATGCAATGACAGCCAACGGCAATGTGGATAATATCAAGCAGATTTATAACTTCTTCGGTTTGGATCTGACAGCCGTTCCACATTTTGCATTGACAACTGCAATTATCATCCCGATATTGTCACTTATCTTCCAGTTTTTGAGTATGAAGGTTACGCCAATGCAGGGTTCGGATGATCCGGCACAGCAGGCTACGATGGGAACAATGAAGACCATGATGTATGTCATGCCAATCTTCTCTTTCTTCGTCTGTGTGAATGTACCTTGTGGTGTAGGTCTTTACTGGGCAATGGGTTCCTTTATTTCTTTCCTTACAACTGTTTGTACAAATGCTTACTTTAAGCATTGTGATATGGACAAGATTCTGGAAAAGAGTATGGCAAAGGCTGCAAAGAAGAATGCAAAAAAGAAGAAGAAAAACAAGAAATCCTTTATGGAGAAAATGCAGGAGGCTGCTTATGGACAGGCATCTTCTTCCTCTTCCGATGAAGGAAAGGTTGAAAACGGCGTAAAGAATGCAAGTTTAAAGAGTTATTCTTCTAACACAATGAAGTCTGGCAATGATGCCGGAACGAAATATCGTGCAGGTTCCCTTGCATCGAAAGCAAATATCATGCAGCGTTATAACAATGATAAAGATGATAAGTAGGAGTAAGAAAAGTGGAGTATAGAGAGTTTAAGGCAAAAACAGTCGATGAAGCAATCACTCTTGCGTCTACGGAGTTTGGTTGCGTGAGCACAGACCTTGAATACGAAGTAATAGAAAAAGGTACTTCCGGATTTTTAGGAATCGGTGCAAAACCGGCAGTGATCAAAGCTAAGAAAAAGGAAAGCTTCTTAGATGATATTCAGGAATACCTTGACAATCTGTTCAAGGCTATGGATATCGAAGCAAAGGTTACAATCGATTATGATGAAGCAGAAGCTACGATGGATATCGACGTAGAAGGTCCGGATATGGGTATCCTGATCGGTAAGCGTGGACAGACATTGGATTCTCTGCAGTATCTGATCAGCTTATTCGTAAATAAGAAGAGCGAATCTTATATCCGTGTCAAGCTTGATACAGAGAATTATCGTGCAAGAAGAAAAGATACACTGGAGAATCTTGCAAAGAATATCTCATTCAAGGTTAAGAGAACAAGAAGACCATTTACTCTGGAGCCTATGAATCCTTATGAGAGAAGAATTATCCATTCTGCTCTTCAGAATGATAAATATGTAGCTACCAGAAGTGAGGGTGAAGAGCCTTATCGTAAGGTTGTTATCTACTTGAAGAAAAATGCTTAATTAAAGTTAAAAGAAAAGGATACTCTTTTACGAGTATCCTTTTTTAGTGTGTTGAAATAATTGCAAAACACAGTAGTAGTTGAACATATATTTCAATATGGTTCATTCTATATACAATGTATTGAATCTAAGAAGTTCTAAATGTTCTGATTTATATATTGATATAATACGCCACCGCCGCCAATTCGCCATCCATGGCTCAGTGGCGGCTTGTTTGAACATCGTGTTCAAACATGGCTAGTCTAATTACAGAACATTAAGAACTTCTAGGATTCAAACATATTGTATATTTGAATGAATTCATATTGAAATATATGAATTCAAGTATTGATTGTGTTTTGCAATTATTAATTTACATTAAGAATATAATTGAATTTTTAATATTTACCTTATGAATTTATTTTTTATATTATAATTTTCTTCTGCGAGATAAGTGACCTTTACTTTCCCATGCAGAATTCAGAGAATATCTTGTTGACGAGATCGTCTTCAAGTTCTTCTCCAATGATTTTGCCAAGTGATGTGTAGGCGGACATCAGATCAATCGTGAAGAAGTCCTCTCCCATTCCCATGTCGATACTTTCTAAGACTTTGTTCAGGCTCTCTCTTGTGTCATAGAGTAATGATTTGTGGCGCAGGTTGGTGATGTAAAGTTCGTCGTTATAGGTAAGTTCCTGATTGAAGAACATGGACTTCAACAGGTCGTGAAGCTGTTCTTTGCCAGTGCCCTCTTTCGCTGATATTTCCAGTATTTTAGTCTCTAATTTTGAAGTTATCCCCAACTTATCCACAACCAGATTCTGATCGTTTTTATTGATTAAAGTGATGACTTTTTTGCCCTGTAAAGCGTCCATAATACGGTAATCATCATCATTTAGAGCGCATGTTCCATCCACGATATAAAGAATCAGATCCGCGTCAGAAATCGTTGTCATAGCTTTGGTTACACCGATTTTTTCTACGATATCTTCTGTATCATGAATACCCGCTGTATCCACGATATTTAGCGTAATTCCGTCGATATTGACCAGTTCTTCCAGCGTATCTCTTGTTGTGCCGGCAACCTCTGTGACAATTGCACGTTCCTCACCTAACAGCATGTTTAAAACAGAGGATTTACCTGCATTTGGACGTCCAACGATAACCGTACGGATTCCCTCTTTGATAATACGTCCATTTTCACTGGTTGACAGTAAATGATTCACAGTTATCAACATGTTATCCACAGTGGTGTGTAATTGCTGTGGAAAGTTATCTAATGAATAATTTTCAGGGTCATCTAAGGCGGATTCAATGTATGCAATGTTATAAAGTAAAGTATCACGCAAGTCTGTAATCATGGTCTTTAATTCACCACGAAGCTGGAGCAGGGATGATTTTGCTGCCATATCATTTTTTGCATGAATCAGATCCATGACAGATTCTGCCTGCGACATATCAATTCGTCCACCTAAAAATGCGCGCTTTGTAAATTCGCCTGGTTCGGCTGGTCTTGCACCAAGTCGGATCACGAGATCCAATACGCGCTTTAGAACCGTGATACCTCCATGACAATCTAACTCCACAACATCTTCGGTTGTGTATGTCTTTGGGGCGCGCATGACGAGTGCAATTGCTTCATCATAGAGTGCACCTTCATAGATGATTTTTCCGTAAGCGGCAGTATAGCTATCCATATTCAAAATTGTTTTCTTTTTATTTGCCGGTTGAAATATCTGATTCACAATCTGTAATGCGGTATCTCCACTGATTCGAATAATTCCTATGCCGGAATCTCCCATCCCGGTTGCAATCGCAGCAATCGTCTCACCCATAATCAAACACCTTTCTTTCAATAAGGTACCCGCATGTGAATGCACCAACATACGGGAAAATCACAATTTCCTCTATTATACCTTTTCTTTTTTTATTCAACAAGGTATAATTATTTAGTTAAAGTAGAATATGTAGATAAACGATTTTCATGGTTCATAGCGTAAATGAAATAATATAAGATATACCAATTTTAACGCAGACCATTGGAACACGCCGGCACTTAACGAGCAGTGATGTATCACTGGGAGTTTAGTGTCCGCTGCGTGTGGAAGTGAGCGAGAGCGCGTCTGCGTGGAATTGTGTATTCTTATATTATTTCTATGAAAAAAGTAAATCATGAAAATCGTTTAGAAAAAGGAATCTTGAAGTTATGGAAAAGAAATATATAGAGGAAGAATATGATATCATCGTCGTTGGTGCCGGTCATGCGGGCTGTGAAGCTGCATTAGCAGCATCTCGACTCGGTCTTGAAACCATTCTATTCACTATCAGCATGGACAGCGTTGCCCTGATGCCATGCAATCCAAATGTCGGTGGAAGCTCCAAAGGACATCTGGTGCGTGAAATTGACGCCTTAGGTGGTGAGATGGGTAAAAATATTGATAAGACCTATATTCAGAGTAAGATGCTGAATGTATCCAAAGGTCCTGCCGTACACTCTTTGCGTGCACAGGCAGACAAGGGCGAATATACAAAGCAGATGCGTTTAACACTTCAGAATCAGGAACATCTGACACTCCGTCAGGGTGAGGTTGCTGAGCTTTTATATGATACGAAGATTACCGATGAGATGAAAGATCAGAAAATTATCTGTGGTGTTCGTATGTATTCGGGTGCAGTGTATCATGCAAAGGCAGTTATCTTATGTACCGGAACATATCTGAAGGCAAGATGCATCTATGGAGATGTAGTGAACTACACTGGACCAAATGGTTTATCAGCGGCAAATCATCTGTCTGATTCCATGCGCGATGCAGGTATCTTTATCCGTCGATTTAAAACAGGTACACCAGCAAGACTGGATAAAAAGACGATAGATTTTTCCAAGATGCAGGAACAAAAGGGTGACGAGCATATCGTTCCATTTTCCTTTACGAATAAAGAGGAAGATATCAAGCGGGATCAGATTTCCTGCTGGCTGACTTATACGAACGAGGAAACACATAAGATCATCAAGGATAATATTGATCGTTCTCCGCTCTTCTCTGGATTTATTGAGGGAACCGGACCGAGATATTGTCCTTCTATTGAGGATAAGGTCATGAAGTTCCCGGACAAAGACCGCCATCAGTTGTTTATTGAGCCGGAGGGTGAATTTACAAATGAGATGTATATGGGTGGTATGTCTTCTTCCCTGCCGGAGGATGTGCAGTATGCGATGATTCATACAGTACCGGGATTAGAGCATGTGGCAATCGTTCGAAATGCGTACGCAATCGAATATGATTGTATTGATGCGACAAACCTGAAGGCAAATCTGGAATTTAAAGATATGGATGGATTGTTCAGTGCCGGACAGATCAATGGAAGTTCTGGATATGAGGAAGCAGCTGCACAGGGTATCATGGCTGGTATCAATGCAGCGCGGAAGCTGCAGAATAAACCACCAGTGATCTTGGATCGTTCGCAGGCATATATTGGTGTTTTGATTGATGATCTCGTAACAAAGGAGACACAGGAACCATATCGTATGATGACGAGCCGTGCAGAGTATCGACTGCTTTTACGGCAGGATAATGCGGATCTACGACTGACAGATATCGGACATGAAATCGGTCTGATTGACGAAACACGTTATGAAAAATTCTGTGAGAAGCGCAGACAGATTGATGCGGAAATTGCACGTATGAATGAGATATCAGTTGGTGCAAATAAGCATGTACAGGAATTTCTGGCGAAGCATGGAAGCTCTTCACTTGGAACAGCTGCAACGCTGGCAGAGCTTATCCGCAGACCAGAGCTTTCTTATGAAGCATTGGAAGAATTAGATACTGGCAGACAGGAAGCATACCAAACATTGCTTGATGTTGATACGATAGATAAGATTGCTTTGGATGATGAAGTAGTAGAACAGATCAATATTGCAATCAAGTATGATGGTTATATCAGTCGTCAGAAGCAACAGGTAGAACATTTCCAGAAGATGGAGAAAAAGCAGATTCCAGATGATATCAATTATGATGATGTTGCAAATCTGAGAAAGGAAGCCAGACAGAAATTATCCAATATCCGTCCAACTTCTCTCGGACAGGCATCGCGTATCTCTGGTGTATCGCCGGCAGATGTGTCGGTGTTAATGATCTATCTGGAGACAAAAAAACAGGCATAGGAATATAGAATATGGAAAAAGTTAGAACATATGTAGAACAAATTACAGAGGGACAGGTGCTTTTGACCGATGCGCAGCTTGCGCAGTTCGAGCAGTATTATGATAGGTTGATTGAGAAAAATAAGGTGATGAATCTGACTGCTATCACAGAGCGGGAAGAGGTAATCCTCAAACATTTTATTGATAGTCTTGCACTTGCCGGATATGTGAAGCTGTGGGAAAAACCATATAAAATCATTGATGTGGGAACGGGTGCGGGATTTCCGGGTATTCCGTTAAAAATCGCATTTCCAAATCTGCAGGTAACGTTGTTTGATTCCCTGAACAAACGTATTAAATTCCTGCAGGAAGTGATTGAAGCGTTAAACTTGAATGAGATATCAGCGGTACATGGACGTGCAGAGGAAGGCGCCAGAGATAAGGCAATGCGTGAGAAATATGATTTTGTAGTTTCACGTGCGGTAGCAAATATGGCAGTGCTTTCGGAGTATTGTATTCCATTTGTGAAGGTTGGAGGCTACTTTATTCCATATAAAACCGGAACGGTGGAGGAAGAAATCACACAGGGAAAAAAGGCAATCCAGATTCTCGGTGGTAAGATTGAAAAAGTAGAAAAACTCATGCTTCCGGATTCGGATATCAGTCGGAGCTTTGTATTTATCAGAAAAGAAAAACAGACACCAAAAGCATATCCGCGAAAAGCAGGGACTGCAAGCAAACAACCCCTCGGCTAATCAGCCAAGGGGTTGTTTTAATTATGACGCTTTGTCTGACGTCTTATCCGGAGTTCGTCCTGTCGCTCTTTCATTGCTTCCAGACCTTTTTTATCGGTTGGAACCATCGTTTTAATGACAAATATATTGTTGTTTCTTGATTGTTTAAATCGTATCTTGCCACTCACCAATCCGTGATGCCAGCATTTTCCAATGCAGGTATAGGAGTTCGGTGTATTTGCAAACCATTTTACTTTTGGTGCTAATTTTTTACCACAGCGATAACAGATTGGAGCCATTAGATCAATATCTGAAATTGCTTCCTCCTTGCAATGGTATTCTCTGGAGATATGTTCTAAATAATGCTTATGATGAGATATGATCTCATCCTTTTTATCTTTTGGATTGTTGTAGATATCGTAACAATACCGGTCTGCCAGATCTCTTGGAGACATTGCTTTCAGCACAAGTCCGGTATAGTATGCATCATTCACTGCACTGTGAAATGGTTTATCTTCTTCCACTTCTATCTTCAGATGTTCGACCGCTCTTTTCAGCTTTACAATCTTACCATCTTCGTCATACATATCTGCATAGATTTGCTGTACATTATAAAACTTTAACGGCACGGGCATTGGTTTTAAATAGTAGTAGTCCATGTTTGTCTGTAAGATATTCAAGTCCATTGAACCCCATGTGCCAAAGATATAATCATCCTGTCCACACCATTTGATGAATTCCCGATACACCATATCGAACGGACGTCCCTTTCGAAGTGTGGATTCATCATAATTTAAAATTGTCTTGATATGTGGCTGCAGCTTCTTGTAGAGTTTTGGTTTTATAATACTGGAATATGTGTCGATAATATTAAATTTTTTGTCCAGTTTGACTGCACCGATTTCTATGATTTCAAATGGCATGCGTGGATTTTCCATATCTCTGCCACCACAGCATTGGTTCCATTCCAAATCAAATATGATATAGTTCATGTTTATTCTGCCTTATCCATTATGCGAAGATGGGAGTAGTCGTTCTCATCCTCTGTTTTTCCGTTACGCTGTTCCAGTTCTTTGCAAATATCATTGAGAATCTCAATGGTCTCATTGGAAGAACGTGAATTTGCGGTTGCCATTTTTGTAATCAAAACAGCCATCTTTTCCGTGCTGCTTACCACACGGTCGGTATTGTCTACATCTTTCTTCAACTGAATCTTTGTCATCAGCTTATCCTGTTCCATGAGATCTTTCATGTGCTTTGAATTATCATCCTTGATCTCAGACAACAGCTTGGAATTCTCGTCTTTCATCTCCAACATCATATCAAGGATAGCGGACATACTCTGGGTACGGGAAACCTCTTCTCTTTTTGCAACTGAGTAGATACCTTTTTCTACCTTGGTAAGTTCGTTCTGCTTATCGAGATTCAGGTTTGCAATCTCATCAACTTTCGCAAGAATTCCATCCACCAGAAAATAGGTATCAACGACCACAATCAGAGACACCGCGATGATAACCTGAATCATGGAAGGATATACCAATATTAAATATAAGTCAATCAGCAGTGCCGCTATAAAAGCGACAGCACTGATTGTAAGAGTTGTACTTGATTTACGGTTCATGTAACACCCTCCGTTCTACACGTGAAACCGGA
Source organism: Butyricicoccaceae bacterium (assembly GCA_963659815.1). GTDB lineage: Bacteria > Bacillota > Clostridia > Lachnospirales > Lachnospiraceae > Coprococcus_C. Next base: position 26,710 of record CAVKUW010000115.1, on the reverse strand, counting down.
TTAATCTGACAGATCTTCTCCGTTTGTCTCGATGACCTTCTTGTACCAGTAGAAGGAATCCTTCTTGTATCTTGCCAGATCCTTCAGATCAAATTCATCACGGTTTACATAGATAAATCCATAACGCTTTACGACACCTTCGTGGGTTGATACAAGGTCAATCGCTGACCAAGGACAATAGCCCATCATCTCTACACCTTCGGAGCATGCAAGCTTGATCTGCTCGATATGCTTTCTCAAGTATTCGATACGATACTGGTCATGAACCTTGCCATCCTCTGTCAGTTTATCGTAAGCGCCAAGACCGTTCTCTGTGACGATCATTGGCAGGTGATAACGGCTGTAGATCTCACGCATCGTTGCGCGGAAACCATCCGGATCAATCTCCCAGCCAAACTCGGTACGAAGCAGGTTTGGATTTGGATAAGCCTTAAATACGCCAGGTTCATCGCCACTGATCTGCTGATCACCTCTGCCAGCAGGTTCCGTTCCATCGTTCCATTCTACAGTTGCTGTAGAGTAGTAATTAAATCCAATAAAGTCCGGATGAGCACTCGCCATGATATCCATGTCACCATATTCGATAACAGGAGTTGCATCGTGTTCTTCTAAGAATGCCCATACGAGATTGTTGTAGCGACCGAAAACTGCCATATCAAGATACAGCCAGTTACGGATTGCATTTAAGTTTTGTGCTGCCAATACATCCTTTGGCTTGCAGCTTGCCGGATAGACAAGGGAAATGTTTGGTGCAGGACCAATCTTTCCACCTGGTACCATCTCATGGCACAGAGCCATAGCCTTTGCCTGAGCAAGCAGCATATGATGATTTTCCTGATACAGTTTCTTATATTTGTTATCCACACCCTTTAAATCACAGGTGCCAATCACTTCTCCATTTAAGGTTAATACATTCTGCTCATTGATCGTGAGCCAGTATTTTACACGGTCACCATAGTTCTCATAGAGAATCTTTGCGAAGTTTACAAACTCATCGACGCTCTCTCTTCTTGACCATCCACCCTTCTTCTCAAGGGCTGCCGGAAGATCAAAATGGAACATCGTAACGAGTGGTTCAATGTTGTATTTCAGACATTCGTCGATGACGTTGTTGTAGAAATCGATACCTTCCTGATTGACGGCACCGGTTCCTTCCGGAAGAATACGGGACCATGCAACAGAAAAACGGAATGTCTTAAATCCCATTTCTGCCATCAATGCGATATCTTCTTTGTAGTGATGATAGAAATCAGCACATACATCTAATTCACTGGTGCCTTCCGGTACCTTCTTGATATCCTGTACACTTGGTCCTTTTCCATGTGTCAGGTTTGCACCCTCTACCTGATATGCACTGGTAGAAGCACCCCACAGAAAATCTTTTGGCATTGGTTTCAGCTTTTTTAAAATCATGGATATTGACCTCCTATCAAAAATATTATAAAATAGATAACGATTTGTTTCCGTAGCTCAGCAGGATAGAGCAACCGCCTCCTAAGCGGTAGGTCGGGCGTTCGAATCGCCTCGGGAACATTTTTTTATTGTCTAATTTTCCAGATACATCTGTCGGAAGCTGTAAAGCGCACCGAGCAGATTTGAATCATTTCCGAACTTACATACATCAACCTTGATGAAGTTTGTGATCATGCTGATAGACTTCAGCTTCTCTACATAGCGTTTAACACCTTCCACAAATGCAGGCTGTGCGCTGATTCCACCACCAAGTAATATAATATCGGGATCAACAATCGCAAAGATGTTGAACAAGTATTTTGCTGTTGTGAAATAGAAATCTTCCAACAGTTCGAGCGTAACCGGATCTCCTTCATCTGCCCATTTGTAGATGATCTCTCCGTTCAATTCCTTCGGATTTAATCCTTTTGCCATCGCTACCTGATAGACAAAGGCACGTGTTGAAAATGTTGTAGACCACAGATAAGGAAGCTTCTCATACTCTTCTTCCATATCGCTGATCGAATCAATATCAAAGATCTTATCCACATCTTTTCTTGTCAGTGTATCTGCGAAGAAATAAGATAATTCTCCGGCAGACAGATCTTTTCCACGATGCACATGCCCATTGATTACGATACCGCCACCGATACCGGTTCCAAGGATGACTACAGCTGCATTCTTACAGCCTTTGGCATTACCCATCCAGACTTCTGCAAGGGCTGCACATTTTCCATCGTTTTCCATGGAAATCTTCACACCGTCACAGCGCGCACCAAGCAGTTCTGCCAGATGTGCGTCCTTCAGATATTTAATACCACCGCCGTTTCGGATGATACCGTTTTCCGCGTCAATAAGTCCTGGCAGAGAAAGGGCGATTCCTTCTACACCTTGATCTTTGTATTTGTCATAAATCTGTCCGAGAGATTCCACGAATTCTGGTACAGATTCTCCTTCCTTGGTCGGGGTTGAGTATTTTCCCTTTTCCTGAATATCACCGTCCACACTCATCCAAGCGTATTTTACAAAAGTACCACCTACGTCAAATACTAGATACATAAAATCTCCTTCCTGAAAGTATATTAGATTGTCACGACACCCTGTAACCAGATTTCTCCGCGGAACCGTCTGCCGACCTTTGGTTCTCCCTGTAAATCTGCTTCATTGATGCCGACATTGATCATCAGTCCATTTGCTTCAATCAGCAAATTATAGACGATCTCTTTGCTGTATATATTTTTCAGTTTTTCCACTGCATAGATATTTCCGATAACCATGTAATGGTCGCATTCCACGCCGCAAGGCATAAAGCTTGTATCGATGATTGAAAGAACATCCTCCTTGATGACTCTGGAAGAAATCGAGGTGTAGGTGTTCATTTCGTCATAGGTCAGTTGTTCCATTGCGTCGGTATCACCGTTTCGAGCTGCATCGAGCAACTGGTTTCTGCGGTTCCGTCCTTTCGATTCGACGGATATCTGATGCTTGGAATGATGCATACCAAGCAAAACCGTTCCAGCTACAGACAAAGCAGAAAACTTGACCTTCGTGATCTGCCGGTTGGAATAATTCAACCATTTGGATTTTGCATAATCTGCGATATTGATGACATAGAAGATAATCGTCATACCAAGATGGTAATCTTCGCAGACTCCCGCATAGCTTTCTTTGTCGGTCTGTTTCTGAATCGTGATATTCTCAAACTGCATGAACCGGTCTCCCTTCAAATAAGGAAAATAATGTTCAATGGATAAAGAACCCTTGATGTCATATTCACCGACGAGCGAGAGTCCGAAATTCTTACCAAAATCTTTTTCAAACTGCAGCAGCGACGTATCGACGCTGATCGTCGTCATTATCTTGCGGTTTGGAGTATTCAACGTGTGACGATAAATATCTTCCAATTGCTGTCTATTTTTACATTCGCGAAAACCGATCGCACGTAGATAAGTATGCATACTACCTCCAGCATTTCCGCATGGGAAATGGATTAACAGATTTTTGTCTTACCGCCCATATATGGCTGAAGAACCTTTGGAATGTTGATGCTTCCATCTTCGCTCAGATTGTTCTCTAAGAATGCAATCAGCATACGAGGTGGAGCAACAACGGTATTGTTCAATGTGTGAGCAAAGTATTTTCCATCCTTGCCCTTTACCTTGATGCCAAGACGACGTGCCTGTGCATCACCGAGGTTTGAACAGCTACCAACTTCGAAATATTTTTTCTGACGTGGAGACCATGCTTCTACGTCGTAAGATTTTACCTTTAAGTCTGCCAGATCACCAGAACAGCACTCGATTGTACGAACTGGAATATCCATAGAACGGAACAGATCAACTGTATTTTTCCACAGCTTGTCGAACCACATCTTGCTGTCCTCTGGCTTGCAGACAACGATCATTTCCTGCTTCTCAAACTGGTGGATACGATAAACACCACGCTCCTCAATACCATGTGCACCCTTCTCTTTACGGAAGCATGGAGAGTAGCTTGTCAGAGTCTTAGGAAGCTCTTCCTCTGGTGTCATTGTATCGATGAACTTACCAATCATAGAGTGCTCACTTGTACCGATCAGATACAGATCCTCACCTTCGATTTTGTACATCATGGCATCCATCTCAGCGAAACTCATAACACCGGTTACAACGTTGCTACGGATCATGAAAGGTGGTACACAGTAAGTAAATCCACGGTCAATCATGAAATCTCTTGCGTAGCTGATAACAGCAGAGTGCAATCTTGCAATGTCGCCCATCAGATAGTAGAAGCCATTTCCGGCTACCTTTCTTGCACTGTCAAGATCAATACCGTTCAGCTTTTCCATGATGTCTGTATGATAAGGAACTTCAAAATCTGGAACAACCGGCTCGCCAAAACGCTCCAGCTCTACATTCTCAGAATCGTCTTTACCGATTGGAACAGTCGGATCAATGATGTTTGGAATGACCATCATTTTCTTCTTTAACTCTTCACGTACCTGTGGCTCCTGCTTCTCCAGCTCTGCCAGACGGGCTGCGTTCTTTGCAACTTCCTTCTTAACTTCTTCTGCCTCTTCCTTCTTGCCCTGTGCCATCAATGCACCAATCTGCTTTGCGATAGCATTCTTCTTTGCACGAAGCTCATCGGCTTCCTGCTGAAGGGCTCTTGCCTGCTTGTCAAGCTCGATGACTTCATCTACTAATGGAAGCTTCGCATCCTGAAACTTCTTCTTGATATTCTCCTTTACAGCGTCTGGGTTTTCACGAACAAATTTAATGTCTAACATAATTGTCGTCCTTTCTTATTTATAATAGTAGTTTAAAATATTTGTTAAAAAATTGATATCAAAAATTTTGTATCATTATAAAATTGTGACCTGATTATGCATCAAAATTCAGATTACCATCGGCATCTTCGAATTCTGCTTCCTTTGTCAGATCCTGAATCTCTTCTTCCACCGTCTTAGCCTGTTCCAATGCTTCCTTTTCTTCGGATGAAAGCTGGATGTAAGATTCGCCGTTTACGATTTCCTTCGCATAGGTAAAACAGCCTTCCCTCGAGTGCATCGAGTTCAGTAGGATACCGGAATTCTCATCGTTTAACAATGCGATGACGAAGCTTAATTTTCCTGCCATCTTATCAAATGCATCGTACTTGACGAGGGCATATTTGCTAATACAGGAGGACAGATGTTTCTTGATCTGCCGGTGTTCCTTCGTCACACGTCTGGCATTTGCCTTGACCTGATCCATCTCTTTAAAACGAATCCGAATAATCTTCTCCAAATCCGCACCTTTTTTGCCACTCATAAGCATCTCATATTTTCTTGCCATCACATTCATCTTATGAATGATAAAAATGATTAGAATTATGAGTAAAACAACCAAAATACAAAGGATTGTGACAGCAGAAGACATTTTCATACCAAATATCTTAGCCTCTTCCATGAAGTTTTCCTCTTTTCGATTTTATTGTGCGAGCAACTGTGTAATGCGCTCTAAATCTTCCTGTGAATAATATTCAATTTCAATTTTTCCGGAATCCTTGGTCTTTGCTTTGATGGTTGTCTTTGTTCCAAGGGACTCCTTTAAGCGGTTTTCAATCGCTTTATATAAGAAGGAAAGTTCCGGGTCTTCTTTCTCGGATGTCTTTTCCTTTGGTTTCTTATTTAATAGTTTCTTGACGTAGCTCTCTGTCTCACGCACGGAAAGCTTTTTATCAAAAATATACATTGCTGTCTCATACTGTAACTGAGGATCTGTGATCGTAATGAGTGCACGAACATGTCCGGTCGACAGCATATCATCAATCAGCATCTGCTGTACCTTCTCGGTCAGCTTCAGAAGCCGGAGTGCATTTGTCACAGTCGTACGGCTCTTCGATACACGTTCTGCAACTTCATCCTGTGTCAGGTTGAATTCCTGAATCAAACGTTCGTAAGCGTGTGCTTCTTCAATCGGATTTAAATCTTCACGCTGAATGTTCTCAATCAATGCAATCTCAACAATCTGCTGATCGTCGTAATCCTTAATGACAACTGGAACTTCTTTCAAACCAGCTAACCGGGCTGCTCTCCAGCGGCGCTCACCGGCAATCAGTTCATAGTAGCCTTTGCGCTTCACTACGACTAATGGTTCAATCACACCAAACTGTTTGATTGAATCTGCAAGCTCCTGTAATGCATCTTCATTGAATTCTTTTCTTGGCTGATTTTTGTTTGGCTCAATCCGGTTGATATTTAATGTCTGTTCTACTTTTTTCACAACCTCTGTTTTTGTAACAGCGCCTGTTTTAGTCTGTTTCGATGCCTTTGGACTGACATCTTCGGTTGTATCGTCTGTCGGAATTAAATTACTTAGTCCACGACCTAATCCTCGCTTTGGTGCCATAGCGTTCTCCTCCCAAATAGGTGTTTTTATAATTTTGCGTATAGTTTATTATTGATTACTTCGTCTGCAAGATCCCGATATCCCTGCGCACCGGATGACCGGCTGTCATACAGGTTGATAGGGAGTCCGAAGCTAGGTGCTTCTGCTAGCCGGACATTTCTCGGAATAATGGTTTTATATATAAACTGATCCAAATTATTCTTGACGTTTTCAACGACCTCCAAAGACAGGTTCGTACGCGCGTCATACATCGTAAACACAACACCTTCGATTTCAAGGGATTTGTTTAGCTTCTTTTTAATCAGATTGATCGTGTAAATGAGCTGCGAGAGACCATCCAAAGCAAAAAATTCACATTGAATTGGCACTAAGACAGTGTCCGCCGCAGTCATAGAATTGATTGTCAACATACCGAGAGCCGGTGGACAATCAATGATAATAAAATCATATTTTTTCTTTACGCTTTTTAACAGGTTCTTTAGTATATGCTGTGGATCTTCGGCATCGACCAATTCGACTTCCGCACCTGCCAGATCACGGTTCGCCGGCAAAACGCTTAAATCCAGTCCATGCTCCAATGGATGAACGATCATACACTCTCCAATGTTAATCTCTCCACTCATGGCATGATAAATGGTGTATTCCAAGGTATTCTTATCAATACCAAGGCCACTCGTCAGATTGCCCTGTGGGTCCATGTCGACAGCCAGAACCTTTTTACCTTTTTCCGCCAGACATGCTGCGAGATTGATTGATGTTGTTGTTTTTCCTACGCCGCCCTTCTGGTTGGCGACTGCAATGATTCTACCCATAAAAACCTCCACATATAATAGACATTATAGCACTACCTGACATGTTTCGCTATATCAAAATATGGGTAAATTTGTTGTAGGTGTACAATATATAGATTTGAGTGCTTGGATATTACAATATGTATGGAAAATAAAAGAAAAAATCATAAAAAATCAAGTAAAAAACCGTAAAATAAATATTAGTTATTATAAATACTTTAGTGTTTCACGTGAAACATCCAATATTCTTAGAAATTATATTAAATTTAGAATTGGAAGGTTGTTATCATATACTCTATTTAATTCAGTCTGCTGATATATTATTCAGTAAATGAATATGTGCTATGTTTCACGTGAAACATGTTTGCACGATTATGATGTATGAAGATACAATTCAAAATGCAATTATGAATGAATCTGTAAAAAATGATAATAGTTGAGTTGAGAAATATATATGACTGAGTGAATTCAGGTGCTATTAGAGGTAGTAATATGCAAGCTCCATGAAATAATGAAATGTATCTTATATATATGGATAAATGATTGAGTATATTTTCAATATAGAAATCAAAATTAAAATTGATCTATTTGCTTGAGAATATATAAAGATATAATGTTTCACGTGAAACACTGTTTGCAACATATGCCTTGCATACATGCCATACATACAATGAAAATAAAATTTGAAATATATAATTAAAGATATCTATGACTATTCCAATATGAATAACTAATGAACTAACAGGTGACAAGTAAAATATATATTTGGCTGCTTTTGATTCTAAAAATAACTGTAACGTATAAATATGCTAAATTATAAAATAACAATAAATTCAATTTTATAAATTTTATATACATGCATATTTTTTATGAGTATAAAGAATAAATTAAAATTATTATCTATTTATATTGAGTATGTGTTAATAAATATAAAATAAAAATTTGATATACAATTATGAATATGTTTCACGTGAAACATATTCATAATTGTAGTAAGTAATTACACAAACATTTAACAAAAATCAAAATAGAGAAAAAGTTAAAACAAATTAAAATTGACATATAAGTTTCACGTGAAACACTGGTTATCCACACATATAAACATCAATAATTGTGGAAAAGTATATAATATCCACCAACTTATACACATAATTGTGGATAAAAATTAACTCTAGAAACAAAAAATGTTGATAACTTCGGACGAAATCATATATATTGTATTTATAAAATTCAAGATACAATATAGTGAGGTTAGAGGAGAGTAAAACATAAGCATATGAATATATGACGATTCCATAAAAATAAGCCGGATGATCAAAGCATCCGACTTACTTAATTTCCTTGTAATTATATATCAGTTTCTATCACATGAATTGTACAATGACATTACATCTGCTCTGGGCAATCAATACCAAGCAGTTCCATTGCATCTTTGATTGTCTTCTTTGTGATGTATACCAGTGTTGCACGTGCATTACGCACATTCTCTTCCTCTACATGGATACGACATGCGTTGTAGAACTTGTTGAATGCCTGTGCAACATCCACTGCAAATCTGGCAACGGCAGAAGGCTCGTAACGCTCGGAAGCATCTTTGACAACCTTCGGGAAGCGGTTGATCTCTTTCAACAGTTCCATTGCTTCTACATCTGTTAATACACTGTAATCAATATCAGCCGATGGTGTAAATCCATCCAGCTTCTTTAAGATACTGCAGCATCTTGCATGTGTGTACTGTACATATGGACCAGTTTCACCATCGAAGTTCAGGAGCTTCTCCCATTTGAAGGAAACGTCCTTGATACGCTGGTTGTAAAGATCGTTGAACAATACAGCACCAACACCAATCTTCTTTGCTGTCTCATCCTTGTCTGGAAGATCCGGATTCTTCTCATTGATGATCTCTTTGATCTTCGCAATCGCTTCGAGAAGAATATCTTCTGCATAAATAATATTTCCGCTACGTGTGGAAAGCTTGGCACCCTCTAAGCTGACAAGTCCATAAGGAATATGCACTAACTGATCCTTTGCCCATTCATTTCCAAGCAATTCAACAACCTTGAATACCTGCTTGAAGTGAAGCTTCTGTTCCTGTCCGGTTACATACAGACATTTCACGAAGTTGTAAGTTTCTTTCCGATAGAAGATTGCTGCGATATCACGTGTTGCGTAGATGGAGCTGCCATCGTTTTTCAGAATCAGACAAGGAGCCATATCATAAGCGTCCAAGTTTACGATCTTTGCACCCTCGCTCTCTGTCAGTAGATTTGCATCTGTCAGTCGTTTTACAACATCGTCGGTCTTATCACGATAGAAGCTCTCACCGAGATAGTAGTCGAAATCCATGCCGAGCAGGTCATACGTACGCTTGTATTCGATCAGGCTGATATCCTTGAACCACTGCCAAATCTTTAAAGCTTCCTCATCACCATGTTCCATCTTCGCGAACCATGCACGCGCTTCGTCGTTTAACTCTGGATTTTTCTCCGCTTCTTCGTGGAACTTCACGTAGAGCTTCATCAGTTCTGCGACGCCGTCTTTCTTGACTTTCTCTTCGCTTCCCCAGGCCTTGTATGCGACAATCAGCTTACCAAACTGTGTACCCCAGTCACCGAGGTGGTTGATACGGATAACCTTGTATCCAAGCTTGGAATAGATCTTGTACAGAGAGTTTCCGATGATCGTCGTACGAAGATGTCCAACATGGAAATTCTTTGCTACGTTTGGAGAAGAATAATCGATACAGATTGTCTGTCCATTTCCTTCGGTAGAGCTTCCGAAATCATCAGCCATAGAAGCTGTTACCATTGTTTCGATAAATAATTCCTTCTTCACGAAGAAGTTTAAGTAAGCACCCTGTACCTGAATCTCCTGCAGGAAATCCACATCGCCGATTGCTTCTTTAATATCGTTGGCAATCATCTGTGGGGCTTTGCGCATCGTCTTCGCAAGGCGGAAGCAAGGAAATGCAAAATCACCAAGCTCCGGTTTTGGCGGAATCTCAATCAGGTCTGCAATCTCTGCCGCGGTTAACCCTTCGACGTTTGCAGCAATCAGTTCTACAATCTTGTTTTTCATAATATATAAACTCCTTTATTGTTGTTTGCTTTTATTGTTGAATCGGGAAGCTGAACTTCACTGTGGATCCAGACATGACATCCCCGGAGATATCCAGCTTGCCACAGAGCATATACAGGATTTCCTTTGCTTTGTGCAGGCTGCTGTACCAAGGGCTGTCTTCCATATAGGTATCCTTGATGCCAACACCATCATCCGTCACAATCACCTCAGCCATGTTTGGCGTCAGACTTGCCTGTACAGAAACATTGGATGCATTTGCATGCAATGCAATGTTATCAAAAAATATTGCGATCAGCCGCATGAAGTTAATGTTGAATACGGGATGATAGCTGATGTTTGGATCTGGCGTTTCAACGGATGCAGTGATTTTGATCTTAGCATTGTTTTGCTTGAATTCATTTAAGTAAGCTTCGAGCTGTTCCTTCAACGGTTTGTCGGAAGAAGAAAAGCTGTTCATGTTCTC
>CAVKUW010000115.1:0-15760 GCA_963659815.1 Butyricicoccaceae bacterium | reverse complement strand
TAACGAGGTTCAAAAGAGGTAAGTGCATCTTCTGCATTGTTCAATGCTTCCAGGTATTGGCGCAGCTTGTTCAACTGTAATTCCATGCCGCGCAGCTTTAACGTCAAGGTCTCCTTCACGGATTGCAGGTCTTTGATCTGCTCCTGAATGATCTTGTTGCGCTCGGTATCCACGCCATCGTTTGTGACAGGAGAAAAGACACTTTTTCTGGAGTTGGTTTTGAAAGCGTAAATGTCCTTCGTCTTGTCCAACTCGTCAATCTTGATGTCAATCTCGAAAATCTGTGTTTTGAGATTCTGGATATCCTCCAATTGTGACAGGAAGGATTTGTTGAAATAATCCAGCATCATCTGATTGGCAGATTTGATTTTCTTAAAATTCTCTTTTGATTCTTCCATAGTTGAAGTACCTCTTTTCGTGGTGCAGGGTTTCCCGTTATCGTCTGCGGGAACGGGAGTTTTGCTTCCGTTTCCGTGGTTCGATCACATTTGCATAAATAAAAAGTCCAAGAATACATGCAACGACGACCGCCGCAATTATATATTTCCAATAGCTTTTCTTTTCTTTGATCAACGCCGGGCGGATACCGCCATTTTTGTATGCTTCGGCTACGGCAACGTCATCGTTGGAATTGACATAGCCGGAATAGCTGACCGGAAGTGTCAGGCAGGTCGTACCTTCATAGGAAACTTCCAAAGTACCGATATAACCTTCATCCAGCCGGTCTGCGGATGGAACAAAGTTCATTTGCAGCTTGGTTCTGTCGGCATTGTTCGCAAATATAAATGGCTGGTTGTTGTCAACGGACAGATGCATGGTTCCGAGATTTTCACAACCATAATAGTCGTTTAGGAAGTTCTGTGCGGTTGTGGCAGCCTCTGCATCGAATTCATAGTCTGACAATAACGTGGTGTTTGAGTAGTTGTTGAACACATAGTTGAACAGCGCAATGCTGTCGGTGTAATTCGTTGCGTTGTCTGGGGCACCCATCGTCACACAGATCAACTGCATATCATTTTTTTCAGCCCAGACGACAAGTGTACCACCCGCATCATCAGTATAACCAGTTTTTCCACCTTGACATGCCGGGTAATAATATTCGGAATTGCTGAGCATCATCCGGTTGCCCTGCGTGAGATAACGCGTCTCATTGTTCATGTTCGTTGGCGGAATCTCATGATAGGTTTCTGAAGCATATTCGCGAAAGGTCTTGCTTGTAAGCGCCTCTTTTGTGATCAGCGCCATGTCGTAGGCAGTTGTATAATGATTCGGATCATGCAATCCGTTTGCATTCGTAAAATGTGTATCCTTGCAGCCGAGATTTTGTGCGGTATCATTCATCAACTGCACGAAATTCTCCAGAGAGCCAGACACCTGTTCTGCAATCGCCCAGGCTGCTTCATTTGCAGACATGAGCATGACGGCGTAGAGCGCATCCGACATGCTGATCTCTTCGCCGACATCGAGCGCGATATGGGAACTGCTACGGTCGATGCCCCAGACGGCAGCGTCGCTCATCGTGATCGTGGAGTTCAGATCTCCGTTCTTGATGGCGAGATACGCGGTCAGGATCTTCGTGATACTTGCCGGGTATTGCCGGGTGTGGGAATTCTTTTCGTATATGATCTGTCCGGATTGTGCATCCATGATGATGGCAGATGTGGACGTGATCTGTGGAAATCCCGTCGTTGCATTTGCATCGGATGCAGTTGCGGTGCCTGTCTGTGCAGCTTCACACGGAACACACATGCCGAGAAAAAGCACGCACACCATTATATAGGAAATAATTTTTTTCATTGCTTTGATCATGTTATAAAATCCTTTTCTGTAAAGATTGACATTATCTTCTTAATTATCATATAAAACAGGGAAAAAAACAAGAGATAAAATGCAACATTCTTGTGAAAATTTAAAATAAATGCTAATATAGAAACATTATAAATGGACGAGGTAAAAAAGATGAGATTACGAAACGTAAAAGGCTCCAGAGAAATGATCGCCACAAATGATTTTGTCGTACATGAAGAAGAGACAATGAAGGGAAAATGGCATGCATTTTTCGGAAATGAAAATCCGATTCATATCGAAGTGGGAATGGGAAAAGGCAGATTTATTATAGGACGAGGTAAAAAAGATGAGATTACGAAACGTAAAAGGCTCCAGAGAAATGATTGCCATAAATGATTTTGTCGTGCATGAAGAAGAGACAATGAAGGGAAAATGGCATGCATTTTTCGGCAATGACAATCCAATCCATATTGAGGTTGGAATGGGAAAAGGTCGTTTTATCATAGATATGGCGAAATTGCATCCGGAGATCAATTATATCGGTATTGAAAAATATTCGAGTGTGCTTGTACGTGCAATCGAAAAGCAGACGATCGAGCAGCTCCCGAATCTGGTGTTTATCCGAATGGATGCGGAGGCAATCGAAAATGTATTTGAAAAGGATGAGGTTGCCTATATCTATCTGAATTTCTCCGATCCATGGCCGAAGGATCGTCATGTAAGACGGCGCCTGACATCGGTGCAGTTTCTGAACCGGTATGTGAAGTTCCTTGCTGCGGATGGAGGACTTACATTTAAGACAGACAACCGCCCGTTGTTTGATTTCTCACTGGAACAGGTAGAATTTGCCGGTTGGGAGATGGTCAACTATACGTTTGATCTGCATCACAGCGAGTATGCAGAGGGGAATGTCATGACGGAGTATGAAGAGAAGTTCTCTGCAATGGGAAATCCAATCTGCCGCATGGTCATCAAGCCGCCAAAAAAGAAATAACAAAAATGTGTAAAAAAAGAGATTCCGGTGCATACTATGGTAGTAAGATACATGCCGGAGTCTCTTATGGGAAGAAAAAAATGTGGTTTTAAGCTTACAAATGTGGTGTACTCGAATCCCTGTCTGAATCGAAAACTGATGAATCTTGGACGAAATATTCATACGGTTTGTTGTATTGTGAATCGGCTGGAGACGATCAGTGCATGTAAAAAGTTAAGGAAATAAAGGGGTTGCGGGCTTTTTGAAAAAAATTTGAAAAAAATGTGAAAAAAAGCTTGCATTTTGTAAATGAATGTTGTATACTCCATATTGTTCTGATGAAGAACACATGGTAAGTGAAAATTCACTACGGGCCGCTAGCTCATTTGGTAGAGCACCTGACTCTTAATCAGGGTGTGCGGGGTTCGAGCCCCCGGCGGCCCACTCGTAAAAGCATCGGTTTTGCAGAAGAAGCTGCGGAGTCGGTGTTTTTTTTGTATATTCGGGCTTACACAGATGAAATGCAGACAATCATACAGAACCTACAATGTAAGTGCAGAAAGCGTGTAGAAGATGATTTATGAAAAGATGATTGAAACTGAAAATTCAGATCCGATGCGAACCGCATGGACGGAATACCGGCAGACATTGACCAGATATGTGTTAGAGGGGATAGAGAGCTATTACCGACGGGAGCATCTGGCAAGACACGGAAAGCTGCGGGATCATGCGTTTGCTTTGGCGGCGGATGCACCGTTGGAAGCGAAACCTGTGGTTGCCATCTGGGGTGCCGGACGATGCAATGATCTGGATCTGGAAATGCTTGCGCCCTATGTGCGGTTTGTGCTGATTGACCGGACGATGGAGGATATACAGGCGGCACGGGTGCGCTACGGATTGTCAGAGGCACAGTGTGCCTGCGTAGATCTGGGATTCTGGGAGATCTATGAGGAAGAGGAACGTTTTTTTGAGACATTGCTTGCAAATGGGGACGACCTGCATTTATCAGAATATCTGCGTCAGGTCATGGAGTCAGTGGCAGAACAGCAGCCAACATTTGCGGGATTTGAAAATGCATTTGATTTTAGTGTTGTGTGTGGACTTGCCAGTCAGTTAAATGCGCGATTTGCTGGGCTGCTGCAATTATATGGAAAAGATCTGCACAGGCTGCCAAGGACAGCCGCTATGATGCAGGAAATGAATGTACAGGCTGCAAAGCGGTTGATGGAAGCCATTATGACGACGACAAAGTCTGCTGTTTTTGCGGCGAACGAGATCTACGCGGCGTTGCCTGCGCGGGAAGAACGGCTGGCAGAATACGCCCAGATCTGGACGGAGGAATGGGAACAGATTCTGACGGCACAGACAGAATCGCAGATCCTGCCGGAGGATGTAGAAGGCATTACGTGTCAGGTAGCAGGCAGCCGGGAATTTGAACTGCATCTGATGCAGGCACAGAAGGCGGGGGAGCTTGCTTTTTGGCACCGGAGCGGATGCGTCTGGCCATTTTCGGAAGAAAAATATTATTTTATGGATATTTTGACGGCATATTTCATAAATAAACAAATAAAATAAAAAAATAACTTTCATAAGTTAGGAAAGCCTTTTTGAAGGGTTGTTTTGTTGAAAAAAGAAGGTTCGTATGGTATCATAACGGAGATTGGATATAAATAGTATTATTCCGAAGAGGGTATCTATGAAATTATATGTAACAAGACATGGACAGACACAGTATAATATAGAGGTTCGGATCTGTGGAAGAGCAAATGTGCGTTTGACGGAAAAGGGAATCTCACAGGCACATGAGCTGGCACAGAGCATGCAGGATACAGACGTGGATCTCATCATTTCATCG
Organism: Butyricicoccaceae bacterium; assembly: GCA_963659815.1. GTDB lineage: Bacteria > Bacillota > Clostridia > Lachnospirales > Lachnospiraceae > Coprococcus_C. Next base: position 11,144 of record CAVKUW010000115.1, on the reverse strand, counting down.
CCGCTTGTGCGAGCGAAAGAAACGGCGGATATCGTTAGCGCAGCAATCGGTGTACCGGTAGAGGTGGATGACCGCCTTGCAGAGCGTGATTATGGCGTGATCGATGGAACCTATGAGGGAACGCCGGGATTTATGGAGCAGTGGGTACAGTTTGGTTACCAGTATCCAGAGGGTGAATCGTTGCTTAAGGTTGTACAGCGTGTGTATAATTTTCTGGATGATATCAAGCAGCGTTACGCAGACAAAAAGGTCATGGTGATCAGTCATGGCGGTGTGTGCCGGGTGATTAACTCATATTTTGAGAGTCTGGATAATGAAGACTTCTTCAAGTTTAATCTGGGGAATTGTAAAGTTCTTCAATATGAACTCTAAAAAGAAGAATATGTAAAATATGTAATAAAATAGTCACAATCTAGCATAAATTCCTTGAATGAACGAGGGGTTTATGCTATTATTTTTTTATCACTTCTTATTGAGATTAAGAGGGTTATGTAGGAGGGAAGATTTATGAATTGTACGATGTGTGGAGCGATTATACCAACGGGACAGACAAATTGTCCAATGTGTGGAGCTCCAGTTCAGGCAGAGCAACCTGTAGATAATGCACAGCAGCCAGTACAGCCACAGATGGGATATCAGCAGCCAATAGGACAGCCGGTACAGCCACAGATGGGATACCAGCAGCCAATGGGACAGCCGGTACAGCCACAGATGGGATACCAGCAGTCAATGGGACAGCCGGTACAGCCACAGATGGGATACCAGCAGCCGATGGGACAGCCACAGATGGGATACCAGCAGCCGATGGGACAGCCGGTACAGCCACAGATGGGATACCAGCAGCCGATGGGACAGCCGGTACAGCCACAGATGGGATATCAGCAGCCACAGCAGCCAATGGGCGGTTATTACCAGTCTAGAACAAATGGTGCAAATATGTTTGGCTCTGGAGTAAATGGATATCTTGCATATCTGAAATCCGATGTGATGAATATTGCGAAGATTGTTGGAGCCTTTCTCTTATTCCTTGCAACATTGATTCCATGGGCACATGCAAAGGCATATGGAACGACAGAAAGTTGGAACTTGTTCAAGGCAGGTGGATTTAATCGTTTGATTGGAATTATCTTATTGTTGATTTCTCTTGTTCTGATTGCATGGGAGATTGCAGACTATATACCTGTTCCACAGATTACAAATGTGAAGGCAAAGCTGCAGGCAATTCCATTCTTCGAGATTATTCTGGTTGGCGTTGCATTTGTATTTATCATCATTGCAACAATTCGTTATGGATATGCACATAGCGATGGTACAACTGTGAATTTTGCAGAGTATAAGGACTGGGGTATCAAGGTTGGTATTTCAGCAGGTGTGATTTTTGCATACCTTGGTGTGATTGCTGCCGCAGCTCCAAGAGTGTTAGACAAGCTTGGAATCAAGCTTGGAAACAAATAATACATAAGTATGAAAATGGCTGTCGAGCCGGTATGGTTCGGCAGCCATCGTTGTATATGATGGTCTGGAGGGTGATAGAACATGGTATGTAAGGAATGTGGAAAAGAGATTCCAGAGGGTGCGCTTTACTGTGAGTCTTGCGGTGCACCATTGGAAGAACCGATTGTTCTGAAGGTGTCGAAAGAGGATATCAAGCGGGCAGAAAAGGAAGAGAAGGCAAAGGCGAAGGAGCGGGCAAAGCTTGCTGCAAAAAATACGGTAAAGCAGGTGCCGGAGAAAAAACATCATCGTAAAGCTGCTGATACGAGCAAGGCAATCGACATCGTTGGATATTTCCAGTCCATCGGTGGAGATATGAACCTGTTGCTGGCGTTTGTCGGTTCGATTTTGTTATATCTGGCGCCGTTTATGAACTGGATCTGGGAGAAGCTTTTTGATGTGAAGCGTAAGGCGAATCTGTTTGAGATCGGTATGAAGAGCTCCATGGTAGAAGAAGATGGAAGCATCCTGGCGATGGGAGCAACCATTGTGCTGGTGCTTGGTATCATTGCAATCTTAGTCGGAGTCTGGATGCTGTTGTTGTCTGCCTGCGATTATATCAAGTGGTTGCGGAAATATGCGGCAAATCCGATTATGCGGTTTGCACCAATTCTTGTGATGCTTGTCATTTTTATTATCGTGATCAACAATAAGCATTACACACAGTCGTTGCGTGTGTTAGAGGACAATGTCCGACTGGCAAAAGAGCTTGGTACTTCATCGAATTATGATGCCGGAAGAGGACTTGGACCGGTCTTTTATGTAGCGGGACTTGTGATCTATACACTTGGAACGGTTGGAGATTTTTTGGAACGGAAGCGTAAAAATGGATAATCAGAATCAATATGGAAAAAGTAAATTTGTGACAGCGAGTATGCTGCTAGGCATCCTGTCCGCAGTTTTGTTGACAGTGAGCCTGTTTGTACCTGCTATTGATCTGTCCGCATATCATGCACAGGTACAGATCCGGTACAGCATTATGAAGATCTGTGAAAATGTGGGGTTAATCTCTGATATGTGGCGTGGAATTCCGATTGGAATTCTGATTGCCGCGGTGGGGATGCTCGTGTTATCCTTTGTCAGGATACCGCCCCTCAAGGCGATACCCTGTATGATTGTTGTGTGTATGATTATCATAGCGCTTGTAGATATGGGAAATGTAACGGCATGGATGTCTAAGATGCTTGCACGTTTCATCTCTTCTCAGGTATCATCCGGTTCCTCTGTGTCCGGTGCGACGATCTGGAAGAGCTTTCAGGCAGGCATCTATCTGCTTGCAGCGGGGCTGGTGAGTGGTATCGCCAGTTGCTTTGTGTCCAATCATCAGGCGTAAATTTATTCACCAGTGATACCGTCGATTTCCTCCTTGCAGTGTTTACCATCTGCAAGGAGTTTTTTTAATGTTTCTGCATCGTCGTTCTCCATTGCAGTTTTGTATTCCTGCAAAGCCATGATAAAATAGTCAAGTTCTTTAATCAGATGTTTTTTATTTTCCAGAAAAAGCTCTGTCCACATCGTCTCGTTCAACCATGCAACACGTGTCAGATCCTTGTAGCTTCCGGCAGAAAAACCATCGTGATTTTTCGCTGTCGGGCTTTTCACGTAAGCATTGGATACAACGTGTGCCATCTGGGATGTGAATGCAATCATCGCGTCGTGACGGTCGTAATCGCAGATTGTGAATTTACCGAAATGAATCGGAGACAGCAGTTTCTTCGCGCGCTCGATGGATTTCGTATCATTCAGATCTTCTGGCACAAGTACCATAGAAGCTCCGTTGTACATTGTCTTTGTGCTGTATGCGTAGCCGGAGAAATGACGACCTGCCATTGGGTGTCCGCCGATAAAAGTAAAGCCATATTGTTTGGCGATAGGGTAGCAGGATTGGCAGATCAGCTCTTTTGTACCACAGCAGTCGAGCACCATCGCATCTTTGCGGATATAAGGAGCCATCTTTGTCAGATAGTCAATGCAAAGCTGCGGATACAGACAAAGCAAAATCAGATCGCAGTCTTTGATATTTCCTTCGTTTAATTCGCCGTCAATGGCTTTATCGTTATACGCAGCCTGAATCACTTCTTTGCTGCGGTTATAAGCAAGAACCTTGTGTTCGTCGTTGTCACTGTATGCTTTTGCAAAAGAACCACCGATCAGTCCAAGTCCAACAATTCCGATTGTCATAATATACCTCCATGCTGTGACTGTAATTCAAATAAATATGGTAAGATTGGCACAGCTTCAATCATCGACAACAGTATAATGATTTAACGCGATAAAGTAAAGCAGAAATTTAAATGTATAAGACTGGTAAAACGTGGCAACACTCCTAGTACGCAGCAGGCACAGATGCGAAGCTGCGGAAATACCTTGAAAAGGGGAAGGACTATGAGCACGAAAAAGAAGTTATATATTGTTGTACTTATCTGGGCAGCGGTTGCGCTGCAGATCTTTATTACGAAGCGGATTGACCGGGAGAGTCAGATGGTGACACAGGTTATGAGCGATGGCGTGGAAAATGTGACGGCAGCAGAGGTAAAGCTGTATGCGAATTATGGCGATGAGACAATGACCGAAGCTGCACGGGAGAAAATCCTGCAACGGGTCGGTGAGAAGCTTGGAATCGTATCGGGCTATGATATAGTAACCGGAACGGAGGGCGAAAATACTTCAACGACTTTTTTGAAAAAGGGTGAAAATGGGGATACAACCATCCGGTTGATCTCGATGGAACAGACAAACGCCGATGGCACGACCACACAGGAGAATTATCTGATGACAGAGATTGCATTGAAAAATCAGTCGACAGAAAATATCTACCGGTGTAAGGAACAGCTCGATCAGATCTACGCAGATCTGGGGCTCTCCAGCAACAGCAATCTCTATCTGTGCAGTCAGGAAAAAGGGCGGATGACCGAGGATGAGATGCAGAAAGCAACCGCAGATTTCTTCGATACCATGCATGCAAAGAAGCGCAACGAAATTGAGCTGCAGGACACCTTATGCATCTACGGATACAGTGACAATGTACCAGAATACGTCTACCAGAACGACCATAAGGTGAATGTGAATATTGCTTTCACCTACGATGAAGTGGAAGATATCACGTATATCCACCGTGGACTGCCTTTTATCGATAAATCATTTTAACCAAAGAGTAAGCGTAGTCGTGTAAATCTGTAAACAAGATGAGCCATGATTATAATTCTTAAACAGACCATTGAAGCACGCCGGCACTTAATGAGTGCGTAGCACGAATTTAGTACCGCTGCGTGATGAAGTGAGCGGGAGCGCGTCTGTGTAGAATTATAATCATGGCTCATCTTTATAGTATTATGTAGCCCGACTACGCGTATTTTTAGTAGGAAATAATCTCGTATCCATCCTCGGTGACAAGTACCTGAATCTCCCACTGTGCGGATGGAAGACCATCTTCCGTGTAAACTTCCCAGTCATTTTCTTCGTCGACGAAGATGTCCGGCTTGCCCATGTTTACCATCGGCTCGATCGTGAACATGAAGCCAGGAACCATAAGCATTTCTGTACCCGCTTTAGAGTTGTAGCTTACCCAAGGTTCTTCGTGGAATTCGATGCCGACACCGTGTCCACCGATCTCGCGGACAACAGAATATCCATTTGCATAGACATAATCATGCACTGCCTGCCCCATATCGCCGAGGAAGCCCCAAGGTTTTACCTGCTCCAGACCTTTGAGCATCGCTTCCTTTGTGACATCAACGAGCTTCTTCTTCTCCGGGCTGACATCACCGATACAGAACATACGAGAAGAATCGGAGAAATAGCCGTTCAGGATAGTAGAGCAGTCTACGTTGATGATATCACCGGATTTCAAAATGACATCTGGTGATGGGAATCCGTGGCAGACCTGATCGTTGACGGAAGTACATACACTGTATGGGAATCCTTCGTAGTTTAATGGTGCCGGAATACCGCCCATATCGGTTGTCATATCGTAGACGATCTTATCGATCTCTGCGGTAGACATACCCTCATGGATTGTCTTCTGAATCTCATCCAGTACAGCGATGTTGATTTTAGCACTTTCCTTGATCTTCTCAATCTGCTCTGCATTTTTGATTAGGTTATGAGTAGGAACGATGTGCCCCTGATGTGCAATTTTTGCAATCTTATCGTCGAACATTTCATGACAGACTTTGTATTTTCTGCCGCTGCCACACCAGCAAGGATCGTTACGGTTAATTTTCTTTGACATGATTACGCCTCTTATATTTATATTTGTGGTTTTACGCATAGGGCGGAAAAAACCACATATATTTTAGCAAAATAGTTTCGTTTGCGCAACCTGCGTAGATGAAACGTTTTATCATCTGCGAGGATTTGAGATAGAAAGCGGATGAAGAAATGGGGGATCATGAGGGATAGTAATGAGAAAATGTTGAATAAAGGGCGAAGCGGGAGGCAGTTTATGATTTTGGTTTTGGTTGCACTGGCGTGTGTGTCATCCGGGTGTCGCAAGCAGGAGGTGCGGGAACGACAGGAGCTGGAGTTTACGGTGTGCGCAGAGACAGAGCTGCCGGATGATCTGCGGCAGATCATAGAGGAGAAGAAGCTGCATGCGTTCCAGATGAGTTATACGACGAAGGAGCATCTGTATATTGTGGTCGGATATGGGGAACATGACCGTACCAATCTGTGTGTGGTGGTGGAAGAGCTGTATAAGACTGACCGTGCAATCTATATAAAGACCGATCTGAAGACCGAAGCTGAAATGGACGGCGAAATATCTGGTGTGGCATCTGGTACAGATTCCGACACGTCTGGCGGGCAGATTGGAACGTCATCGATGTATCCATATATTGTAATCCGGTTGCCTCGGCTGGAGCTGCCGGTATTGAATGTATCATAAGTATGGCTTCTATATGCGCGGAAAAATATTTACGGGAAATTATCATAATTCAGGGGACATCGGAATACATATAAACCAGAGGGTAAGAATCTAGTTTGGTGGAGGGAGCTATGGAATTTTCGAAGAAGGAAATACATACAAGCGTGTTGACGCAGTCCAAATATTCACAGATAACAGTCGATGATGATTTTACGATTCCGGATAGTAAAGGCGATATGGAAAAAATCGTTGCCAAGGAAGGACATATTCTGCTGGAGTCCATGATTCCGGAGGATGGAAAGGTGCGGATCACCGGATCGGTCTGCGTGCGTGTGCTGTATCGGACCGGGGGCGATATCCCGCGGCTGTGCCAGTTCCAGAGTGAGATTCCATTTGAAGATGTTGTCAACTGCGATGGCGTGTCTTCCTCCAGTCAGGTTGATTGTCACAGCCAGTTGGAGGATCTGACGGTGAGCATGATCAATTCGCGCAAGCTGGAGGTTCGCGGACTGATCGGAACAAGTGTCAATGTGTATGAAGAGCTGTGTATTGATGCGGCGACAGGGATTGAGCAGGGGGAAGGAGTTGCCTGTCAGTACCGGGACGTTACATATAGTCAGGTCGTGCTCGCCAAGCGCGATGTCCTGAAGGTGCGGGAGGAGCTGGAAATCCCGCAGAACAAACCGAATATCCAGGAGATTTTGTGGCAATGTGTCGCGCTTCGGAACATGGAGACGAAGGCGGGGGATGAGAAGCTTCTGGTGCGTGGAGAGATCGAAATCTTCATCTTATATAAAGGGGGCGAAGAACGGCTCCCGGTACAGTCCATTTTCTCGGTGCGGTCGCTCTATCGTGAGGTGCCTTGCAGTGGTGCTGCAGAGGGCATGGTGCTGGATGTCGATTATGTGCTTGGCAAGGGGGAGATCACGATCCGGCAGGATGCAGATGGAGAGGATCGCGTGTTTGGCTGTGACTATAATATTGATATGAATATCAAGCTGTATGAGGATTGTTCATGCCGGATGCTGTCCGATGTGTATTCGCCGAGCGCGGAGCTTGTACCGCAGTTTGAGGTGATGGATTATGAGAACCTGCTGCTGCGCAATGCAGCCAAGGCGAAGGTGTCCGCCAGAAAACAGATCGGTGGAGATAAGGCGAAGCTGCTGCAGATCTGTCATGTGTATGGCGATGTCGATATTGATGATGTTGTTGTCGGGGAAAATGGGGCAGAGATCACCGGCGTTGTAAAATGCTGTGTGCTGTATATTGCGACCGGAGATGATCCGATGAGCAGTGTCGAGGTGGAGATTCCATTTTCGTATACGGCGGATACGGTACCGCTCGCGCAGGAGGATTCGGTGCGTATCCATCCGTGCATCGACCAGCTTACTGCGTCCTTATTAAATAGTGAAGAAATCGAGATCAAGGCACAGATCAACCTGAACATCTCCGTCTTTGCAAAGGGTGAGAGTCAGGCGATGACGGATTTGCAGATCCTGCCGATTGACGAGGCGAAGAAGGCGGCACAGCCGGGCATCGTCGGATATGTCGTGCAGAAGGGCGACAGCATGTGGAGCATTGCGAAAAAATACTATGCGTCCATTGATGCCATCAAGCAGTTGAACAATCTGGAGTCTGATTATGTATCGGAAGGTGACCGGCTGCTGATCGTGAAATCTTAGATCTTCCTATATTATACAAAGTAAATAGAAAACCACGGAAATCCATGTTGCAGATGCAGCATGGATTTCTGCCGTTATGAGAAAATAAATAGATTGTGAAGAAACGGTTGCGTTGGTATAATAAAAACAGATTGTTTGTAACGGGAGGCTTTCAAGGATGAAAACGTTAACGAGAAATGCATATGCAAAGGTGAATCTGGCATTGGATGTTTTGCGCAGACGCGAGGATGGTTATCATGATGTCTGCATGATCATGCAGAATCTAAGCTTATATGATACATTGACATTTATAGTGGAGGAAGCGGATACGCTGACAATCACACTGGCGTGTGACAAGGCATTCGTGCCGTGTGATGCGCGTAATCTTATCTACAAAGCGATTGCACTGATGGGGGAAACGTATCATCTGACCGGGCATGTCCATGTGGAGCTGGTGAAACGAATCCCGGTCGAAGCCGGTATGGCAGGTGGCAGTACGGATTGCGCCGCGGCATTTCATGCGATGCGGGAGTTGTATGGACTGGATGTCAGTGATCAGGAATTGATGAAGCTTGGTGTGAAGCTGGGGGCGGATGTGCCGTATTGTATCATGGCAAAAACCGCGCTTTCCGAAGGTATCGGTGAGGTGCTGACAGAGGTGGCACCGCTGCCTGATTGTTTTGTCGTTGTGGCGAAACCGACGATATCGGTCAGCACGAAGATGGTATATGAGAACCTGCATGCGAACGAGCTGCAGCATCACCCGGATGTTGCGGGTATGGTGGAAGCACTGAAGCAGGGAGATCTGTCCGGTGTGGCAAGCCGCATGGAAAATGTCTTGGAGACAGTCACAACGAAGCTTTATCCGCAGATTGAGGAGATCAAGCAGACGATGAAAGAGTCTGGTGCCGAAAATGCGATCATGAGCGGCAGCGGACCGACGGTGTTTGGTTTATATACAGAGAAAGCGACTGCAGAGCAGGCGGCAGAGAAAATCCGGCAGCAGTACGGACTTTCCGAGGTATATGTGACACAACCATGTTAGAGTTGTCTAAGATTTTTGCAAAATCGTGAGAAATAATCATACTTTTTGAGAAAAATACTCTGGTAGAAATAAAAAATATGCTTGAAATATTTGTCTATGCATAGTAATGTATATTGTATACACGATAAAATTATTTATGATGTATATGGGGAACGAAGAAGGTAATGGAAATCTGAATGGATAAGTTTTGACAGGATGGCAAGGAGGTAGCAGATATGAAGTTGGATATGAATATCGATGAGTATCTTCCACTTCGGGAGGTTGTATTTCATACATTACGCAAGGCAATCATACAGGGAGAGCTGCAGCCGGGAGAGCGTCTGATGGAAGTGACGCTGGCGAACAAGCTTGGTGTCAGTCGGACACCGGTACGTGAGGCGATCCGGATGCTGGAGCTGGAAGGTCTGGTTGTTATGATTCCGCGGAAAGGTGCGGAAGTTGCAAAGATCACGGTGCGCGACTTAAAAGATGCCTTGGAGGTGCGTCTGGCAATTGATTCATTGTCGGTCAAGCTTGCCTGCGAGCGTCTGGATGAGGATGACAAGACGGCAATCAAACAGGCGTGTGTGGCATTTCGCGAAGCAGTGAAATCGAAGAATGTACAGGCAATCGTGGAGGGCGATGAGCGTTTCCACAACACGATTTACCGGGCATCGAAGAACCAGAAGCTGATCACGATTGCGATGAATCTGCGCGAGCAGGTGTACCGATACCGGTTTGAATATGTAAAAGATTTTTCATATCATGAGAATCTGATCCGGGAGCATGATCAGATTACAGAGGCGATTTTGAAGGGCGACGTAGAGACAGCACAGAAGATTATGAAGGAACATATCTATAATCAGGAGCAGATCGTGATACGGAATTTGCAGAAGGAAGCATAAGGAAACAGGAAGACAGTCTGAGAGGTGCATGCAGAGCACCTCTCAGACTGTCTTCCGTTTTATGACGGTGCCATTTTGGATTATTGCTTTTTAGCTAACAATGCTTTCAACTGCGCAATTCCTTCTTTTGATCGCTGTAATTCATCTTCAGCCTGCTTTCGTTTTTCTTCCTCTTGCTTTCGCAGTTCCGCTTCTTGTTTCTGCTTGTTTTCAGCCTGTTGTAATTCATCCTCGGTCTGCTGTAATTTATCCTGCAGTTCTTCAATCATGTATTTCACTGTATTTTTATCTGCAATTTTTAACGCTTCTGAAAACATGTGAATCACCTCTTCAGGTTTATTTACATATGCACTCATTTCACGGAATATCGCTTCGCTCCACGGATAGCGTCTGATCACGCGCTCCACATCCGCGATTGTCTCTGCGGTCAGGATAGAAAGCCAGCCTTCCAAATCATTCATATTTGAATCAAAGGATTCCTGTGTATCCGGATTCTTATCATCAGTATATCCGTTTTGGCAGAATACATAAATTTTTTGTTCTCTTTCAGGCGTGTGTATTCGCGAAGCAACAAGTCAGAAGAGTAACAGGAAATACGTTCAGCAGTGAACATATATGGAATCTTCTGAATTTCGACATTTGCAAGTGAACCATTACTTAACCGGACAACGATATCCATGATTAGCAGGGAATCAATGGAGATGGCAGTATTTTCCGATGGCAAAAGCCGTTCCACAACGACGGATTCTCCCAAAATGGCACTAAGCAGATTTGACAGCCAATCTGGATGTCTGTCCGGATGAAACATACATTTGAAAAATGGATCGTAAGTAAGCGGCATCGTTTTCTTTCCTGTCATGTTTTTCTTATGGACAGCCGGAGCAATCTTCACACTGATACACTTCTTCCTGACGTCCATACTTGTTCCCCTTTACATTTTTACGATATTGAAGATAAAAGTTTCTCCCGTTTGGGCAACGCATGATCCCGTCTTCCCCGATCGGAAAATTTACTGCACGAAATGGATCTTCATGATACTTCTTGTCAGTAGTCTCTTTCTTGAACATGGGGAACTTCATATATTTTTCCATTCCATGCTGCTCACAGAAGATGTAATTGTTGTAAGAACCATATCCGGCATCTGCCACTGGGTACTTCGGATAGAAGCCATATGTAGTATAAAACTTGTTCATTAA